>LUZN01000038.1 GCA_001603665.1 Bacteroidales bacterium Bact_22 | reverse complement strand
CCGTAGCAGGCCTTCAACTCTTTCCTAATGTTGTCGAGCAAGGATTCGAACCTTGACAGGCAGAACCAAAATCTGCAGTGCTGCCATTACACCACTCGACATCATTCCAATTCTGAATGCGGCTGCAAAATTACAAAAAATTTCAATACAAACACATTTTTCTTAAAAAAATATTTAAAAAGCCTTTTTTAGACGGTATTTCAAAATAAATTCGTATTTTTGCAGTTTATTATTGCGTGATTCTATAAGAAAAATGAGCTTTAAAAAACTTAACAACATCGTCGGTTGGTGCGTCTTTGCAATCGCCACCATCGTCTATTTCCTCACCATGGAGCCTACCGTGAGTTGGTGGGACTGCGGTGAGTATATCTCCACGGCATATAAACTGCAAGTAGGCCACCCGCCAGGAGCACCTACCTTCCAGCTGATCGGCAGGTTTTTCACATTGTTTGCCTTCGGCGACGTCACCAAAGTGGCAATGATGATCAACATTATGTCGTGCCTCTGCTCGAGCTTCACGATTTTGTTCCTGTTTTGGACCATCTCGATGCTTGCGCAGAAGCTGAAACTCAGCGATTTGGCAGTGCTTTCGGCCTCGGCAATAGGCGCTTTGGCATTCACTTTCAGCGACTCGTTCTGGTTTAACGCAGTCGAAGGCGAGGTTTACGCCATGTCGTCACTCATGACAGCCATCACTTTCTGGGCAATCCTCAAATGGGAAAAGGTTTCCGATGAACCTAACAATTACCGTTGGATTATTCTCATAGCCTATCTCATCGGCTTGTCAATCGGCGTGCATCTGCTGAATTTATTGGTGATTCCGGCCATTGTCTACGTCGTTTATTTCAAGAAATATCAATTCTCTTGGAAAGGTTTCATCTGGGCCGGCATCCTGTCAATCGTTATAACAGGTCTGATTTATGTGATACTTATTCCAGCTGTTGTCTCGCTCGCCGGAAAATTCGAGCTGTTCTTTGTGAACTCTCTCGGAGCTCCGTTCAACTTTGGAACCATATTCTACTTTGCATTGATTATTGCATTGATAATCATAGGATTATGGCTTACAAAGAAATACGAAAAACCGATTTTGAATACAGCAGTACTGTCGCTGGTGTTCATCTTGATTGGCTATTCGTCGTTCTTTATGCTGGTGATCCGCGCTAATGCGAACACTCCTATCAACGAGAACGAGCCTAAGGAAGCAATTTCGATGCTTTCTTACTTGCAGCGTGAGCAGTACGGCAGCCGTCCGCTCCTTTACGGTCCATATTACATGGCAAAGCCAAACGACATGACCGAGGGCGCTCCTATATATAATAAGGACCGCAAGAAAGGCAAATATGTGGAAGTGGCTAAAGCCCAAGGCGATTATGTCTACGACGACAACGTCCAGACAATCTTCCCGCGCATGTGGAACGGCACAAAGAAGACTTATATCAATGTTTACGAACGTTATATCGATAAGACGAATATGCGCGTCACCACTCAGATGACCCCAAGGGGCACCTCAGAGCGAGTGGCGATACCGACATTCGGTCAAAACATCCGTTTCTTCATTGATTATCAATGCGGTTGGATGTTCTGGCGTTACTTTATGTGGAACTTCGTTGGTCGTCAGAACGACATCGAAGGACAGGGCGAGCTGGAACACGGCAACTGGGTCAGCGGCATCGGGTTCATCGACAACCCGCGTCTGGGCAACCAGAGCGACCTGCCGCGTACGATGCAGAACCCGGCTCACACGGAATTCTATTTCCTGCCTCTGATTCTCGGTCTCGTCGGACTGTTCTATCAGCTCAAGAAAGACCCGAAAAACTGCTGGGTGGTGTTCCTGCTGTTCTTCATGACAGGCATTGCCATCATCATGTACCTCAACCAGACGCCTTACCAGCCGCGTGAACGCGACTACTCGTATGCCGGCGCCTTTTACGCCTTCGCGGTCTGGATGGGCTTCGGCGTGCTCGGAGTTATTGAGGGGATTCAGAAACTTATTGATAATAAGAAAGTTGCGACGTGGATCGCAACAGCAGTGTGTCTGGTAGTGCCGGTTATCATGGCGGCTCAAGGCTGGGAAGGCCACAACCGTTCTGGTAAGACCGCGGCTCTCGACTGGGGTAAGAACTACCTCGTGAATCTGCCTGAAAACGCTGTGATTGTCACACGTGGCGACAATGATACATTCCCGCTTTGGTACGTCCAGGAGGTCGAAGGCTTCCGTACCGACGTGCGCGTGTGCAACTTCATGCTTTCATCAGGCTACTGGTATGTGCATCAGATGGGTCGTAAGACCTACAAATCAGAAAGATTACCACTTTCGCTCACTCCGGCACAGTACGACAACGGCATACACGAGCCTGTGTGGATTCACGACGTGATTGATGGTCCCGTTGAGCTTAAAGATGCCATCGATTTCGTGAGGAGCGAAAACCCGCGCACCAAAGCCAGCGACGGCACCGGCGCTATAGTTGACTACTTCCCGACAAGAAAGCTGAAACTCACAGTGGATAAAGAGAAAGTCGTGGCTACAGGCATAGTTCCTGAGAGCATGAAAGACCAGATCGTCGATGAGATTGTCTGGACTATCCCTGAAAAGATACAGTATCTCTCGAAAAACGAGCTCATGCTTCTCGACTTCATGGCAACCAACAACTGGGAGAGATGCGTGTATTTCACGAGCTTAAGCGATATCGCCGACATACTCGGCATTGACAAATATCTGCATCAGGAAGGTTTGGCACACCGTTTCATGCCAGTCATCGCCACCGATTATTATAAAGGTGCTGGCGGCGTGTTTGTCGATGGCTCATACGACCTTCTTGTGAACAAAACGAAATGGGGCAACCTCAACGATCCTAGTGTCACCGTCGACCCTGAGAGCTTGCGTAATATCTCATTTATCAAGATGGCATATATGCGTGAGGCTCAAGCACTTGTGAATCGTGAAAGATACGAGGAAGCTATCGAGGTGCTGGATAAATGTCAGTATTTCTTCCCTGATGAGAAGATTCCGTATGCATATTACTACGAAGGATATTTCCCGGATCTGTATTATCGTGCTGGTGCTCCTGAAAAAGGTGATGAAGTGTTGCTGAAGATAGCAGCAAATGCTACCGATAATCTGCGTTACTACAAGACTCTCAAGCCTAAGTTTGCCGAGTATTACAAAGATGACATCCACGATGCGTTATCGCTCGTGAACACCATGGCTGACTGCGCACGACGTAACCATCGCTACGACATTCAGCATGAACTTGACGGTGTTTTCAACGATTACTTGGATGCTTTCTTAAGGTATTTGTAGAAAAACATGAAATAAATCCCGACGATAACAAACGGGATACTCAGCCACTGGCCCATATCGAGAACCATCGAGTTTTCGAATTCGACCTGTGGCTGTTTTATAAATTCTATTAGGATTCGCGAGCCGAAGATTACCGTGCAGAAGAATCCGAAGAAGAAACCCATGCGCTTTTCGGCTGTGTCTTTCTTGAAATAGAGATACATCAAGATTACGAACACTATCACGCATACTAGTGCTTCGTAGATCTGGGTGGGGTGGCATGCAGGGATGGCCTCGATAGGCGTGCCAGGAGCCCAGTCACGCACGAATTTGAAGCCCCAAGGCAAGGTCGTCTCGTAACCGTAAATCTCAGAATTCATTAGGTTTCCCGTACGGATGAAAGCTCCGCCGATGGCTACCGCAATGACCACCCTATCCAATATCCAGAGATAAGGTTTTTTTATTTTTTTTGAATATATAAGCAGCCAGATCAAGATGCCTATCGCACCGCCGTGACTGGCTAGTCCGCCTTCCCAGACATATAGGAATTTCTCGGGATTGGCGAGATAATAGCCGGGTTCGTAGAAGAGACAATGTCCTAAACGCGCACCCACAATGGTGAAGATAAGCGTGCCGAACACTAGCTTGTCGAGCATGTCGTCGCTGAGGTTCTCTTTCCTGTAGATTTTCTTCATGATGAAGTATCCTACGACGAACACCATGGCCCAAAGCAGGCCGTACCACGCCACCGGACGTCCTCCTAACAGTGGAAAACTCTCAGGAAACGTGAAAATATACGGGTTTACATCCCAAACTACGTAATTCAATATCATTTTAACTCAAATTTTCTGTCCAAATCTGTATGAAATCATCAACTGCACTGACGTTGTCTCTCAGTCTTTCTCTCATCGAAATTTCAGGTGTGACAACCTTTTCCAATTGAAAATCAGACTGTTCGCATCTTTCAAAATATCCTTCTTTACACAGATGTCTCGCCAGATATTCCTGCTCGGTCTGACCCGGCGTCGGCACCAGATACGCGCTACGACCCAGTCTGACGAGGTCCATCAACGATGAATAACCGCCACGGCAGATGATGTTTTCGGAGCTGTTGACGAGTTTCACGAACGTCGCATCGTCGGCATGATTAAACATCTTGACATTTTCTGGTATATCTTTCGGAAGTTCGCTACTCTCGGGTTTTGCCCTGAGTATCAACACTTTATCTTTTATATCTTTAGCCTGTTTTAAGACAAGATCTTCAAAAATAGTTCTTTGCGGCTCCGGACCCGACAAAATAACCATATATTTGTAACTTTTCTCTGTAACTTCCTGATTAATAATATCAAAACGGCTTAAAATTCCCAAATATTCTCTTTTTATGCTTCTTTTCACAGGATGCGACAGCTTGCCGGCCAGCGATGGGTCGTCTTCATAGTCAGGAATCCAAACCTCGTCGTATTTATTGATGTAGCTGTTGTTGAAAGTATTAATAATAGGAGTCGCCCAACGCCATAGTCTTGGCACCTGGATGTGAATCTGATGCGTGATGTAAACTGAGTGCACTTCCTTGCTCCAGCAGCCGAAACGGTTGTCGGAAATCACTATGTCGATGTTGTGACTCTTGACTATGGCCTCCACCGCTTTGTGGTCTCTTCTGAAAGCTCTCAAAGCCCTTGGGAATGCTGCCATCATCTTGAAAACCTGGGTGTTCGACTTGCTGTAAACAGGTTCAAATCCCGGCAGATCGATGAATTCCAATTCGGGGAACGCTTTTTGCAGAAATGCCAGAGGCCCTTTGTCGGCGGCAATAATCACCTTGTGGCCTTGATTAGTCAAAGCCTTAATGATTGGCACACAACGGGTTGCATGACCCAATCCCCAGTTAAGTGGACATATCAGAATATTCTTTTCCACGATATATTTTTTGCAAAAATAACGCTTTTATCGATATAAAAGTGTAGTTTTTTACATTGTAAACAAAAATTAACATAACTTGCATTAATTTGGAAGAAAACGTATCAAAATAATGCTTAATTTTGCGCCATGACAGATCAAAAACTATACGAAATAGCTCTTACGCTAATTCCAGGTATTGGATATGTAAATGGTAAGAAGTTGGTAGCCTACTGCGGAGGCGCCGAGGCCGTGTTTTGTGAAAAGAAAGACGCCTTGAGCAAAATCAGCGGTATGACTGAAAGCATTATGCAAAGTCTTGATTCTAAAGAGATTATGCTTCGCGCGGAAAAGGAAATGAAGTTCGTCGAGGAGAACGGTATAAAGGTGCTGTTTTACCTCGACCATGAATATCCGAAACGTCTGCAGCATTGTCACGACAGTCCGCTGGTGCTTTATTACAAAGGCAATGCCGATTTGAATGCCGAGAAAGTGGTCGGCGTGGTCGGAACGCGCAACATTACCGACTATGGACGTGTAGTCACTGAACAGATTGTTGAAGATTTATCAGCTAGTAATATATTGATAATCAGTGGCTTAGCATATGGAGTTGACGCGGCGTCGCATATGGCCGCTTTAAAATATGACCTTGCTACCGTTGGGGTGATTGGCAACGGGATGCACACTATTTATCCGGCTGAGAATAAAAATTTGGCAACAAAAATGCTTGAGAAAGGAGGTATATTGACGGAATTCATGAGCGGAACAAAGCCTGACAAAGGAAATTTTCCACAACGTAACCGTATTGTGGCGGGAATGGTCGACTGTCTGGTGGTCGTCGAGAGCGCATTGAAAGGAGGCGCTATGATAACGGCTGAGTTGGCAAATTCCTACGACCGTGAGGTGTTTGCGGTGCCTGGAAAGATAGGCGATCTGTATAGCGAAGGATGTAACCATCTCATCAGGACAAACAAGGCCACTCTTATAACAAATGCTGCCGATATCAGATATTTCATGCGCTGGGATATCGATACCAAAGTTGTGGCTAAGCAAATGCGTTTGTTCCGCGATTTTAGCGATGAAGAAAAGATAATAATGGATGTTTTTGAAGACAAAAATATCGTTCATCTCGATGACATCATCGTCGGGACTGATTTGACGCCGTCGAAGATTGCTTCAGTGTTGCTTTCATTGGAGTTTGACGGGGTTTTGACTGCCTTGCCGGGAAAACGTTATCAAAAGTTGTGATGCTTTTTATTATAATTAAATAAAAATCTGTATCTTTGCACCGTTATTTAGCGCAGGGATGCCCATAGGTAGAGTAATCAAGTCAACAGGAAGCTGGTACGACGTTCGCAACGACGCCGGAGAGGTGGTGCTATGCCGTCTGAGAGGCAAGATACGCCTCGATGGTCTTCGCACCACAAACCCTGTGGCTGTTGGCGATCTCGTGAACTATGAAAAGGAACGCGACAAGGATACTTGCGTTATCGATAAGATCCTACCGCGCACCAACGTGATAGTGCGTAAGTCGGTGAACCTCTCTAAAGAGTCGCACATCATAGCGTCGAATGTTGACCAGGCGATACTCGTGGCTACCATAGCACAGCCAAGGACGTCGACAGGTTTCATCGACAGGTTTACAGTGACTGCGGAAGCATATCATATCCCGGTTGTTATCGTTTTTAACAAATGCGACATCTACGATGATGAACAAAACGTCATGGCCGAACAGTTGATGAAGGTGTATAACGCCATCGGCTACGAATCGTTTGTGATTTCAGCAAAGACTGGACAAAACTGCGACAGGCTGAAAGCGATAATGAAGGATAAGATGAGCATGTTCTCTGGTCATTCGGGAGTGGGAAAGTCGGCTCTGGTCAACAGGCTCGACCCGAATCTCAGCATCAGAGTGGGTGAGATATCGGAGGTGCACGAAAAAGGTAAGCATACCACCACCTTCGCTCAGATGTATGAACTGGGCTTTGGAGGCTATATCATTGATACTCCTGGCATTAAGGAATTCGCACTTTATGATATGGAGAAGGAGACGCTGGCTCAGCGTTTCCCCGAGATGCGCGCCCTGATGCACGAGTGCCGCTTCAACAACTGCACACATCTGCATGAGCCGCACTGCGCCATTAAAAACGCAGTGGAACAAGGCCTTATCGCCGACTGGCGCTACGAAAACTATTGTAACATGATGGATGATTGATTGTCGGATGAAGAGATTGCTGGCCATACTGCTTCTGATGTTATCTGTTGTGACGTTCGCGCAACAGCAGGACAGCTGTTTTGTAGTCTCGAAGATTAACTTCGTCGGCAATAAAGTAACGAAACCATCGACAATGTACAGGGAAATGCTCTTCCGTGAAGGTGACACGATATGCTCTGAAGAGACGATAAAAGAAAGTCGCGAAAATCTTCTGAACTGCTCCCTTTTCAACTTCGTTGATTTCGATTGGACCGATGATCCTGATAATGCAAATACTAAATCATTGACAATCAGCGTGGTTGAGCGTTGGTATCTGTGGCCGATTCCTTATCTGGCATATGCCGACAGAAACCTGAGATCGTGGTACGAGGCCGACAATATCGCACGAATGAGCTATGGTTTTGACCTTGTTTATAATAACCTCTGGGGACTGAAACATGAACTCGACCTTACGATAATCGGAGGATACAACCAAAACTACGGTCTGACCTACGATATCCCGTATCTCACTTATAGACAACGACTTGGCATCAAAGCATCGGTAGGTTACACCCGCAATAGGGAAGTGGCTTACATTACTGAAGACGATAAAGTCAAGTATTTTAAGGGTGAAGATGAATATGCACATGAGTCGTTTTACGCATCAATTATGCCTTATTACCGATTCGGCTATCGCAATAAGCTGTTCCTTCAGCTTAATTATAACGACAGGACGTTTAACGACAGTCTTCCGAAGTTAAATATCGACTTCGCCAACCCTGAAGGAACACGTTTTCAGTATTTCACCCTATCGGCGATATTCAAAAACGACTACCGCGACGATCATAACTATCCTCTCGATGGCCATTATTTTGAATTGGAGATGACGAAAATCGGTCTGGGATTGTTCGAATATTCGCCCGATTTGTTCTACACAAAGGTCACAGCCGACTGGTATACTCCTATCAGCGGCCGTTTCTACTGGGCTTCAAACATCACGACAAAGGTGTCTGACACCAATAAAGCCCCTTATTTCTTATCGCAGGGCTTCGGCTATCATAACGACTACGTCAGAGCCTTCGACCTTTACGTTGTCGACGCCTTGAATTATGCTATTTGCAAGAATAATTTGAAGTTTGAGATATTAAAACCTGTAACGAAACACCTGCCTTTCATCAAAAATGATAGGTTTGGAAAGATACATCTTGCACTGTATCTGAATCTGTTTTTCGATTTTGCATACACTTGGGATGTCGTGATTCCGCAGGGGTTTGACACGAGAATTGCAAATAAATTTATCTATGGAACAGGTTTTGGCATAGATTTTGTTACGTATTACGATAAAGTATTGCGATTGGAGTACGGCGTTAACGCTTTGGGCGAGTCGGGTTTCTTCGTCCATCTCGTGGCTCCAATCTAATACGAAAACATTATGAGTATGAGAATCGCATTGTATGGCAGAGGCTTCGGCCCTGATTATGACGGACTTATGAAAGAAGTCATGCGCGTATTGAAAGAGGCACGCACTGAGACGCTGGTCTTCACCGGACTGTTGGACGACGTCAAGAGATGCTCCGACAAAGGCACTGACTATCAGACGTTTAACTCGTACGAACAGTTGAAAGGCAAAGCCGACGTGCTGTTTTCGTTTGGCGGCGACGGCACCATGCTTGACTCTGTTGAGTATGTGCGCGACACAGCCATCCCGGTGCTAGGCATCAACATGGGCCGACTGGGATTTCTGTCGAGCGTGTCGTCGGATGAGACTCTCGACGCGGTGCATAAGATACTGAAAGGCGACTATGAAGTCGAGAAACGCTCGCTGCTCGAGCTTGTCGGCGAGAAACAACGTTTTAACGGCATCAACTACGCCCTCAATGAGCTCAGCGTCATGCGTAAAGACGGCAGCTCGCTCATCGTGATACAGGTCTTCGTCGACGACAAGCTGCTCAACACCTACTGGGCCGACGGACTCATCCTCGCCACCCCGACGGGCTCGACAGCCTACTCGCTGAGCGCCGGTGGACCTATCGTGGCACCAAATAATGACAGTTTTTTGATAACTCCTATATCCGCACACAATTTAAGCGTACGTCCGGTCGTTATATCCGATAAAAGCGTCGTGAAAATCAAGGTTGACGGTCGCTGCGACGCCTACGACCTGAGCCTTGACTCACGTACTAAATTGGTAGACAAGAGTTTACAACTCGAAGTCAAAAAGGCTGATTTCACTTTCAATATGGTGAAACTGCCAGGCAAAGATTTCTTCGAGGCAATCAGAAAAAAACTGCTTTGGGGAAACGATGTAAGAAATTAGAAAATTTTTGTGGAGGTTATCGCAAAAATTCGTAAATTTGTAAGTTTATTGCGTAAAAGTTTAAACGACTGTCTATCAATAGGAAAAGAATTTTAAACGAATGAAGAATTGTAAAAAACATCTTATCGTTGCGTTGATTGTCCTGACAATCGGACAATTTCTTGCTCCTATGACGGCGCGAGCCCAGGTTATGGAAGTGGGCGGCTCCGTCGGACTGTCGTATTACATGGGTGACATCAACCCTAATAAGCCTTTCGTGCAAAGTGACCTCGGATGGGGAGCGCTCGTGCGTTACTACGATGGCACCCGCTGGGCTTTCCGCCTCACGTATTCAAACCTGAATCTTAAAAACAGCGACAAAGCCTCGGGATATCGTCCCGAACGCGGTCTGTCGTTCAACACCAAGGTGCATGACATCGCCCTCATCGCCGAGTTCAACTTCTTCGACTATTTCACGGGAAGTAAGCGTAACGGCCTCTCGCCGTATCTCTTCGGAGGTATCTCGGTGCTGCATTTCAACCCGAAAGCCGACGATGGCAAGGAGTTGTATAACGTTCTGACTGACGTCAGCGGATTCAGCGACGAAGGTGGCAACGATATCAGTGACGGAGATGCGAAATACAGCAGATACGCAGTCTCTATCCCGTTTGGCGTTGGCGTGAAATACAGCGTGAGCGGAAGATTAGGAATGGCGCTGGAGTGGCGCTGGGACCTGGCTCTCACCGACTGGCTCGACGACTGCCACGCCTACTATCCGACATATAATTACAATGGTGAGCGTCCGGAATGGATCAATTATTCCGATCCTTCAGGATTTACTAATGATCCCGATCATCCAAGCCAGAACGACAAGGAGTATCTCCAACGCGGCAATAAAGCCGATATCGACTGGTACGGATATCTCAATATCTCGATAACTTATAAGTTCAACCTCCCTAATGGCGACGACTGTAACAAAAAAGAAAGATATAAAAACTACGATTGATGGAAAGTCTGAAAGATAAGATAATCATGGAACGCCTGCCGCAGCACATCGCCATCATCATGGATGGCAACGGACGCTGGGCAAAACAGCAAGGCAAGATGCGTGTCTTCGGTCACCAGCATGGCGTCGACGCCGTGCGTAACACCACAGAGGCATGCGCCGAACTGGGCGTGAAATATCTTACCCTATACGCTTTCTCGACGGAAAACTGGAACCGTTCGTCATTCGAGGTCGATGCACTGATGACACTGCTTACCAATGCATTGAAAAATGAACTTAAGACATTGAACGACAATAATATACGTCTTAACGCGATAGGTGATTTAAAACGTCTTCCGAAGTCGCAATACGACGCTCTGATGTACGCCATCGACAACACTAAGAACAACACCCGCATGACTCTTACCCTCTGTCTCAGCTACTCAAGTCGTTGGGAGCTGACGAAGATGGTGAAGGATATCGCCACAGAAGTCAAAGAAGGTAAGATCAATCCGGAACAAGTCGATGAGGCATTGATTAACAATCATTTGGCTACTGCGGGCATGCCTGATCCCGACTTGCTGATACGTACGAGCGGGGAGGAGAGAATCAGCAATTATTTGTTGTGGCAGATAGCATATTCCGAGCTTTATTTCACAAAGAAATATTGGCCTGAATTCGGAAAAGAGGATTTATACGAGGCGATAGTCGACTATCAGGGCAGAGAACGTAGGTTCGGGAAGACGAGTGAACAGATTAAAAAGTGAGAAGATGACTTTTTTAAAGAGGCTTAAAATATTTGCAATTGTTTTGTCATGCTGGGCTTTCCTCATGACAGGCTTTGTCGCAAACGCTCAGATTCAAGTGGGTAACGACTTGTCGGAAATCGATTATTCGTTCCCTCGTGAGTATGAAATCGGCGGAATCACTGTTACCGGTGTTGAATATGTCGACCCAGCCGTGGTGGTGATGCTGTCGGGACTACGCGTGGGCATGACCGTGAAGGTGCCGGGCGACAAGATCACACAAGCCATCAAAAACTTGTGGGATCAAGGCCTCTTTGAAGATATCCAGATAACACAGACTCAGAAAGTCGGAGGGAAGGTCTTCCTCAATATCGATATGAAAGAACGCCCGAGGATAAGTAAATTCTCGTTTAAAGGCGTGAAACGCTCTGAGGCTGAAGAACTTAGAAAGAAAATCAACATCACGCGCGGCGATGTCGCGACAGAGCATACCTACACCAAGACGTCGGGAATCGTCAAGAATTATTATGCCGACAAGGGTTATCTCAACACTGAGGTGAAAATGACGGCAGTGCCCGATACCACTATGGATAACTACGTTTATCTGATTATCGACGTCGACAAGAAACATAAGGTTAAAATCGGCGAGATCGTGGTCAACGGCAACGAGGTGCTGTCCGACGGTCAGGTCCGTGGCGCCATGAAAGAGACAAAACGTCGCGGTAAGTTCGACCCGCTGACTCCTCTCGGAGCCTCATTCATCAACACGGTGTGGGATCTCATCACCTTCAGACCTATGGCAGCCGAAGATGAAATCGTTTGGTACACTACAGAAAACATCCGTCCGAGAATATTCAAGGCTTCGCGTTACGATGAAGATAATTTTGAGGACGATAAGAAACTCATCATCAAGAAATACAACGACAAAGGCTATCGTGATGCCAAGATCGTGAAAGATTCGATTTATGTGATGGACGATAGAAATATCGGTATCGCATTGACTATCAACGAAGGTGATAAATATTACTTCGGTAACATCACTTGGGTGGGAAACACCAAATACGACACTGCCACGCTCAACAAGGTGCTCGGCATCCGCAAGGGCGACGTCTACAGCCAGGCGCTTCTCGACGAGAATCTAACTTATAGCGAGGGCGGCTACGACGTGTCGTCATTGTATATGGACGACGGATATCTGTTCTTCCGCGTCGATCCTGTCGAGATTAGAGTTGAGAACGACACTATAGACCTCGAGATGAGGATGAGCGAGGGTGAGCAGGCGACCATCAAACGCGTGATAGTCAAAGGAAACACTAAGACTAACGACAAGATCATCATCCGTGAGATGTATACGCGTCCTGGACAGCTGTACAGTCGAAGCGATATCATGCGAACCATGCGTGAGCTCTCGGCTTTGCAGTATTTCGACGCCCAGAAACTCGTTCCCGATATCCAGCCTGACCCGACCGACGGCACTGTGGATATCAACTATGTGGTGGAGGAGACGCCTAACGACCAGGTCGAGCTCTCTGCAGGATGGGGCTACAACCGTCTGATGCTGTCGTTGGGCTTGAATCTCAACAATGTGTCGTTGCGTAACTTCTTTAAGAAAAACGCTTGGAGGCCTATCCCTGCGGGCGACGGACAGAAGCTGTCGTTCAGGGTCCAGACCTACGGTACGACGTATATCAACTATGGTGTGACCTTCACCGAGCCTTGGCTTGGAGGTAAGAAACCTAACGCCTTGTCGGTGTCGGTTTACCATTCGACTTATAAGAACACTTACACCACGACGCCTGGTATCTTCAAGCAGACCGGTGTCTCGGCGGGTATTGGAACACGTCTGAAATGGCCTGACGACTATTTCACACTTTACAACGGCGTCAACGTGATCCGTTACACCTTGAGCAATTATAAGAATATTTTCAACTTCGGTACAGGTAACGGTAAGTTTAACCTTATCGGATATAACATCACCTTCGGACGTAACTCGACCAGCCACCCGATTTATCCTCGTTATGGCTCTGAGTTTGTCCTGTCGCTTGAGGTTACGCCGCCGTATTCGGTATTCAATCCTGTCGACTACGAGAAGAAATACTCCGATCCTGATGAGCGCGAAGACGCCAAATTCCACTGGGTTGAGTTCCACAAGTGGAAATTCAAGGCTGCTCTTTACACTGAGATCTACGACAAGTTGGTCGTAATGACACGCGCCCGTTTCGGATTACTCGGCTATTACAACCCGAACATTGGCATCACTCCGTTCCAGCGTTTCTGCCTCGGTGGCGATGGCTTAACAGGCGCGTATAACTTCGACGGTCGTGAGCTTATCGGCATGAGAGGTTATGCCAACACTTCTTTGACACCTACTTATTCTCTGAACAGCAATGAAGGTGGTAACATCTTCGCGAAATACACCATGGAGCTGCGTTATCCGCTCACTCTTAACCCGTCGGCAATGATCTATGCCCTCACCTTCGTGGAGGCCGGTAACTGCTGGCTCGGTTTCGACAAGTTCAACCCATTCGACCTCTACCGTTCGGCCGGTCTTGGCGTGAGAATCTATCTCCCGATGTTCGGAATGCTCGGTCTCGACTGGGGTTACGGCTTCGACCAGGTGCCTGGCGCTCCTGAGGCTTCCGGTAGCCAGTTCCACTTCTCAATAGGAGGCTCAATAGATTAGAAATAAACTTTTTGTAGATATGAAAACAACAAGATTAGTATTATTGGCGTTATTTTTGACGATGGGAGTCACCGTGGTGAAAGCCCAGGGTAATCAGAAGTACGCCTACGTCGACACGGATTATATCCTTCAGAATATCCCGGAATACGGCGATGCACAGGAGGAGATTAACCAGATGTCGGTGAACTGGCAGAAAGAGCTCAAGACTCTGCGCGACAAACTCGATCAGATGAAACGCGACTATCAGACCGAATCGGTGCTTCTTTCCGACGACATGAAAAACAAGAAAGAAGCGGCCATCGCAGCCAAAGAACAGGAACTGGCAGCGCTGCAGATGCAGTATTTCGGCCCTGAAGGCCAGCTGTTTACCAAGCGTATCGAGCTGATTCAGCCAATCCAGGAAAAGGTATACAACGCCATCAACCAGGTGGCGCAGGTCAAAAACTACTCCTTTGTCTTCGACAAGGCGGCAGGTACCACAATTCTTTATTGCAACGATAAGTTCGACATCAGCGATGACGTGCTCGATGAGATCGGCAACGTGATGCAGACGGTGCGCCGTCAGGACAGAAAACGTAGCAGCACGGTAGGCGGATCGTCGGGTTCTACAGGTAATAAAGGTAATGCCGGCGGTAGCAGAGGCAATTCAGGAGGTAACAAACCAGGTGAAGAAAAGAAATAAACTTCATAAATTATCTAAAATTAACAAAAAAAGTAGTATCTTTGCAAAAAATTAGAAAACAATTAAAAATTGAATAGTCATGAAAAGATTAACTAAAGTATTGGCATTGATGGTGTTAGCACTTGGACTCGGTTTCGGAGCTAATGCACAGGGACAGAAAATCGCTTACGTCGACTCACAAGTTATCATTGATATGATGCCGGAAAGCGCGAAAATCCAGCAGGATCTTCAGGCTTACTACGGCGAGCTGCAGGCAGAGCTGCAGGCTATGGCCACAGAGTATCAGACCAAGATGAGAGACTATGAAGCCAACTCGGCAACAATGTCGAACATCCTTCGTCAGTCAAAGGAAAAAGAGATTATGGACCTTCAGGGCAGAATCCAGGAGTTCCAGGCAAACGCTGAGAGCGACTTCGCTGCAAAACAGGAAGAGCTTTCAAAGCCTATGCTCGACAAGATCAAGAAAGCCATCGACGACGTGGTGAAAGCTAAAGGTATCGCCTACGCTTTTGAGAAGTCAGTGATCCTCTCGATCGGCGACAGCGCCATCGACATCACACCAGATGTGAAGGCTAAGTTAGGCCTCTAATACTAGGTCTAAAATAAAAAAGGCTGCGGTTCCCGCAGCCTTTTTTATTTTCAGAACTCCACTTTCATAAATCGCAGCGCTCTGGTAATGCACTTCGGCAACGGCTTGTAGTCGTTTCTCTTCTTAAGATTTATTGAAATGCCTAACTTCCTGATCACCGGGATCTTAAACGTCTCGACAAACTCGATGAGAGTGCCGTCGGGGTCTTCCACATAGGTGAAATGACCATTAGCGTCGCCCATGTCGAAGTTATCGCCACTGTCGCACACAAAGTCATGACCGAGCGCCTTGGCAGCCTCGTGAACCTTGTCCATGTTACGCACGTCGAAACAGAGATGGATGAATCCGGGATCGCCCCACCAACGTCCTTCGAGAGTCTTATGTCCTTCAATATCAAGGTTTTGCACTAATTCTATATGCGAGCTACCCATCAGGTCGCTGAGCGGGCCGCAGACAGGCTTCGAGCGTTTCAGCTCGACGCGACGCATCTTGCACGTGCCGCCAGGTAGGTCTTTCATATCCTCGAAGACATCGGTCTTGTCGAATGCAACCACATCATAATCAAGGAGTTTGCTGTAAAACTCGATGGATTTATCCATGTCCGACACGCCGATGACAACGCCGTTTGAGCCTCCGGTGATCTTGTCGACATTGATGAAGCAATAGTCGTCCTTCTCAATCTCGAAGATGTTGCCCCACGGATCCTGAATATAAAAATGTTCGATGCCGAGAGGGGAGACGGTGATGTCGCTGATGATTGTTATCTCATTGTCGGTGAAATAGTTATATGCGTCGATGATGTTTTTGCATTTCACCTTGCAGATGTTGATGCCGTAGTCGCCAATGCGTAATGGCTCCTTCGGGTAAACCACCTTACGTCCTTTTGGCTGCCAGATCTCGAATCCGCCGCCGCCACGTTGCGAGATGGCGAGGATGGCGTGACGAGGCTGAGGCTTGCCGCCGGTATAAGGAAGCATACGCTCTGCCACACCGTCGTCGTCGACCATCGGGATTTCGATGTTGAGATTCTGGTTGTACCATTTCCATGCGGCGTTGAGGTCTTCAACTCCAATGCCTACCTGCTGAATTCCGCAGATAACTTTCTCTTTTGCCTTATTCATTATGTTGGTGATATTTTATTTGCAATTTTATAATAAAGCCATGGGATATACCTATTAATATATGCCATGAGAAGTTCGCCTTTGCCGATGAGCTTGCGGTGCCGCTGACGTTTTATCGCTCTCACCGCGCGTTTTGCCGCCTTGTCGACGTCTAGACCCTTGGCCTGACCCGCGTCCATCTTCGCATATTGCTCGCCGTTGCCTTTCAAGGCGCTCTTGCTGATAGGCGTGTTGATACGCCCCGGAATCAGGAAGGTGACGCGGATGTTAGGATATTCGAGGTCGAGCGACTCGAAGAAGCCGAACAGGGCGTGTTTCGAAGCGCAATATGAAGTTCTCAGCGGGAAGCCGAAAAGTCCTGCTAATGAAGTGGTTACCGACATGTTGACATGCTCCGAAGCGAGGATTTCATCTTTAAACTGCTTCACGAGATACACGCTGCTCCAGTAGTTCACCTGCATGATCTTCTGGTCGATGGCGAAGTCGGTCTCCAGCCCGCGGTCGCGCTGCGAGATGCCGGCATTAAGGACATAAAGGTCGATGTGAAAACCTATGGATTTTATCTCTTTCACGAGCTCGTCGATGGAGGCAAACTCGGCAAAGTTACATTCTTTAAAATTAACGTTGACGCCTTCTTTTTCGCAGGCCTCCTTCGTCGCCTGAAGCTGTGCCTCGCCCAGTCCTGTAAGGAAGAGGTTGCATTTCTCTTTGGCCAGACGACGTGCTATGGCGGCTCCTATTCCCGAGCTGGCTCCTGTCACTAAAGCGTTCTTGTTCTTAAGATTTAACATCTAAATTCCAATCAAAACAACCTACAAAAATACAAAAAATAATACACTTGAACAAATTTTTGACTTTTTTTGAATAAAAAATAGAAATAGTTGTATACTGTAAAGATTTTTACTATCTTTGCAAGATAAAATGTTAATTTTGTTACAAAATGGAAATTTTTGAAAGAATAGCTCACGATTCTGGTGGTCCGATCGGGCAGTATATGGACCGCATTCATGGATATTTCGCTTTCCCTCGTCTTGAGGGTGAGCTCGGACCGCACATGCGTTTCAACGGTGTCGACGTGTTGTGCTGGAGTTTGAACAACTACCTTGGTTTGGCTAACCATCCTGAGGTGCGTAAGGTCGACGCGGAAGCCGCCGCCCGTTGGGGTCTCGCATACCCGATGGGAGCTCGTATGATGAGTGGTAACACCCGTCTGCATGAGCGCCTGGAGCGCGAGTTGGCCGACTTCGAGCATAAGGAAGATGCTTACGAGTTCAACTTCGGCTATCAGGGCATTGTGTCGACTATCGACGCACTCTGCACCCGTAACGATGTCATCGTCTTCGACGCAGAGGCACATGCCTGCCTCATCGACGGCAAGCGTCTGCACATGGGCCAGTCGTTCCACTTCAAACACAACGATATCGTCAGCTGCGAGAAGATGCTCCAGCGCGCTACCGAGGTGGTGAAGAAAACGGGCGGCGGCATCCTCCTCATCACTGAAGGAGTGTTCGGCATGACAGGTGCCCTCGGTATCCTCGACCAGATCGCAGCTCTCAAGAAGAAATATCAGTTCCGCATCCTCATCGACGACGCCCACGGCTTCGGCTGCATGGGTCCTACAGGCCGCGGCACATCAGAACATTTCGGCGTGATGGACGACATCGACCTTTACATCGGTGCATACGCCAAGTCGATGGCTATCATCGGCGGCTTCGTGGCAGGTCCGAAGGTCATCATCGACTACCTGCGCTATAACATGCGTTCGCAGATGTATGCCAAATCACTGCCAATGCCTATCGTTGAAGGCTGTCTGAAACGTTTGGAGATCATCCGCAGCAAGGAAGGCGACGAGCTTCGTAAGAAGCTGTGGACAGTGACACGTACCCTCCAGAAGGGATTCCGTGACCTCGGATTCGAGATCGGACCGGCCGAGGCATGTGTCACACCTATCTTCCTGCCGGGCAACGAGGTGCAGGCCGCTTGGATCGCCCTCGATCTGCGCACAAACTACAAGATTTTCTGCTCAATCGTGACATATCCTGTCATCCCGAGAGGCATGATCATCTTCAGAATTATCCCTACAGCGGCACACTCACTTGAGGATGTCGAATACACTTTGAAAGCATTTAAGGAAATCAAGGAAAAACTGGCAGCCGGAAAATACAACAATCCGGAGATGCCACAGTTGGCCATCCTTTAAGATGAGAAGTAAGTGTTTTAAGGATAAAGTAATCATCGTGACTGGAGCCAGCTCGGGTATCGGGCTGGCCGCGGCGCGAGTATTCGCCTCCTACGGCTCGAAGGTGGTGATGGCGGCACGTTCACTCGACAAGCTGAAACAGTTCAGAAATGAGATGCCTGAACCGGCTAACGTGCTGTGTGTCAAGACCGACGTGACGGTGGAGGATGACTGCAAAAACCTGATTGAAGAAACCATCAAGACATTCGGACGTATCGACATACTCGTCAACAATGCGGGAATCTCGATGCGCGCCGCGTTCATCGACCTTGACCTCGACGTCATCAAACGGCTGATGGACACCAACTTTTGGGGAACCGTCTACTGCACAAAATACGCCTTGCCGTATCTGCTCGAGTCGAAAGGCAGCGTGGTGGGAGTGATATCGACAGCCGGATACCTCGGATTGCCAGGCAGGACAGGCTACTCCGCCTCTAAGTTCGCCATCCGTGGCTTCCTTAGCACCCTTCGCGTGGAGCATCGCTACGACGGACTGCATGTGATGGTGTTTGCCCCAGGATTTACTGCCTCTAACATAAGAAATATGGCACTTCTGGCCGATGGCTCGCCGCAAGGCATGACACCTCGCAACGAGGATAAGATGATGACGGCTGAGCGTGTGGCACAGAGGATGGCATACGGACTGAAACATCGTAAAAACGAGATGCTTCTTACCCCGATAGGGAAAATCACGAAATTCTTCACCTTCGCATTGCCTAAATTTTCCGAATGGTGTGAATATAAAATGATGGCCAAAGAGCCTGAAAGTCCTTTAAAAAAGAAATAAATTCCTTGCCCTATGATGCTCATTAAGGAAATCGCTGTCTATGTGAATATCCTCAACTCTAGGATTAAAAAATATTTCATCGACAAGCTTCAGGAAAACATGATAAATATCACGCCTGAACAGTTTCTGGTGCTTGATATTTTGTGGGAAAAGAAGTCGCTTTCGCAACAAAATATCGCCGATATCATTCAAAAAGACAAGAATTCGGTGACGAAAATCATCGATTCGCTGGAGAAAAAGCATCTGGCGAAGCGCGTTATGGACCAGAAAGACCGCCGTATCAACAAAATAGAGCTTACCGAAGAGGCATATGCGCTGGAGGATAAAAGTTACTAAGGTCGCAATAGATTTTATGAATGAAGCTGTTAAAGGCATTGATAATAAAGACCTTGACAGTTTCGTTAATGTTATGCGACAGATAAAAAACAATCTTGAAGGAGAAAAATAATTAAAAATAGATATTATGAAAATAAAACTGATTGGAATACTGTGCATTGGCTTGCTGCTTTTCGCCTCGTGCAAGAGAAGCGAGGGTGAAGGCGGCACAGGAACGGTTCAAGGCTATGTGAAACTCATCCACCATCCCGATGACAACTATTCGTTGCCGGCCGACACCGTAGATGCAGCAAAGACTGACGTTTTCATCGTTTACGGCAACTCCGATTTCTATGGTGATGATGTCGAAACAGACGATAAAGGGTTTTATAGGTTTAGATATCTGACAAAAGGAAGATATACCGTGTTTGCATATTCGACACTGCCGAATGGCGATAAAGTCCCTGTAACTGCTTCAGTATCAATTGGTGTGGGTGAAACGGGTAACGCTCCGACGCTTTACATCCATTCAGGTAAAGCCTATGGCACCTCGATTGCGAAAGGTAAGGTCTATGCATTGTATTATCACAACGAGACCTATCGTGGACAAGGATGGGCTTACGAACATCGTGTCTACATCAGAAATGCCGGAGACGCCTATCATTTCGATGACGTGAGAGTCGGCTTGGATGGCGTTTTTGCATTCCAGAAACTGCAACCCGGTGAGTATGAAGTGTTTACGTTTACCGAGAACGCAAATGAAGTGCTGTCGCCGATAATCGACACCTTGGTTATTGAAAACGCAGGAGAGATTATTGAAATGGAGCCTGATACGACATTTATTGTTAGAATTCAGGTCTGATAATCAATAAATTACAAGAAGGAATATGAAAAAGTTATTAATATTTTCGTTTTTATTGGCATTAGTCATTCCTGCCTTTGCACAACAGGTAACACCTGAGACTTTGATTAAGCGTCAGAAACGTAAAGGCTTGACTATCAAGGAGTGGAATACTCAGGTGGGCTCCAGAACGCCTTTTTTAGACCATGTCACGACTTACGATTCGCTTGGAAGAAAGGTTGAGGAGGTTGAATATGCTTCGTACGGCCAAAAAGCCCGATATGTTTATGAATATGTCGATGCTACCGACCCGGCTTCGAAGGTGTCGCGTGAAATTGAATACAACGACAGAGATAAGGTCGCCCGTGTCAAGAAATACGAATACAATGAAGACGGCTCAAAAAAGCGGCAGCTCAACTATTATCCGAACGGAAAACTCGAGTCAGTGAAGGAATACGAATTGATATTCAGATAATGTTGAGTGTCGACGACATAGTGAACGCGATGAGTCCTATCAGCCTCGACGAGATGAGCGCCGTGAAGCTGATGAACCGCGTCGATACAAAATATGTCGCGCACGACATAATTGTCGCGAAGCTGTTTTCGCTGATAAAAGATGAGTATTTTGTGCAGGAGGTCGAAGGTAAGCGCGTCGCCGCATACGACAGTGTTTACTACGATACCGTGGATAATCACATGTATATCATCCACCAGGACAAGAAGCTGAAGCGCGACAAGTTGCGCATCAGGAATTACGTCGACACCGGCAACTACTTCTGCGAGGTGAAGCATAAAAACAACCACGGGCGCACAAAGAAAAAGCGCATCGAAGTGGGGCAGGAGGTGTTTGAAGATTTAAGGTCGGATGCGGCGACGCGCGCATTTGTCGAGAAAGAACTGCCGGACTACGATTTCGACGGTTTTGTTAAGAAACTTTCGACGACTTTCGACAGGATAACCGTAGTAAACAAAGGCAAAACCGAGCGAATCACAATAGATTTCAACGTGCAGTTTCATAACTTCGACAACGGCAACGAGACGGGGATAGCGCCTCTGGTCATCATGGAGCTGAAACGTGACGGCAGATGCGAGTCGTTTTTTCAGAAAACACTCTTTGAATTGAGAGTTAAGCCATTGAGTATCAGCAAGTATTGCATCGGTCGGGCGCTTACCGACAAGACTTTGAAACAGAATCGTTTTAAAAAGAAAATTATCAAACTTGAAAAATTGAAAAAAATAGGAGAATATGGTATTACTTCAGATGTTACAACAGACCTTTGATCCCGATATCGCCCGCGAATTCGGCGAGGCGGAGTTTCAAACTGGATTTCTCGGTGTGCCGCTCTACGACATGACCAGTCTGTGGACGCTTTTGGTGCGTTTCGCCTTCCATTTCGTCATCTGCTGGGTCATAGTGAGATGTTTCTACTACCCGAAAAGTCGCAGAAACGACTATTATTTCACTTTTATGCTCTTCGCGGTGACGATCTTCCTGCTCATCATCCAGATGGACAACATGAAGATGGCGATAAGTTTCGCTTTGGGACTCTTCGCAATCTTCGGAATGATACGATATCGAACGGAGACGCTGAAAGTACGCGAGATGACGTATCTTTTCATCATCATCGGCATTTCGATCATCAATGGTCTGGCCCTGACGGTGAGCTATCTCGAGCTCGGCGTCACTAACTTGTTGTTTATCATATCGATATGGCTGTTTGAAAGCGATATCATCACTACCAGAAGAACCGAGACAAAGATCATTCTTTACGATAAGATTGAAAATGCAAAACATGGTCGTGAGGATGAGCTCATCGCCGATTTGAAGGAGCGTACCGGCCTGGATATCATCAATGTCGAGGTCGGACATATCGATTTCTTGCGCGATGTGGCGTATGTGAAGGTGACTTACAAACCGTTCGCAAAAACGCATAATACCATCAATACGATTACGAAATTGAAGGATTTTTAATGGTTTTCTTTAATGAAATATTGAAATCATTTAGTTTTTCGGACGTGGCACGCTGCGCCCCTATATTGGCTTTGCTGTTTTTTGTGGCGATTTCTTTAAACGCCCAGAAAACCACAGATTTCGGTGCCATTCTACGACTTGAAGGTGGTGAGGAGTTAGATGACAACTGGTCGTATGGAGTTAAGGAAGACCTCCGTTTTGACAATGATTTTTCGCAGTTTTCCCGTTCCAAATCCTCTATTTGGTTTGATTATAAATTGCCAAGATATGGCTTGAAATTCGGCCTTGGAGGTGAATATATCATAAAATACACTGGAAAGCATATTTATCGAAACAGATGTCGCTGGTTTGTCAATGCCTCGTACAAATATGAATACCGAAATTGGGAATTTGGCTATCGGACAAGGTTTTTGATAATGCAGAATGATGAAGCATCAGGTTATTACAACTATGCTTTAAACTATTATTGGCGAAACAGACTGCAAGTGTCGTATCAGCGCCGTTTCAGCAGATTTAAATATTCATTGTCGGGCGAATTGTATTCTGAAATCAATAAAGACAGGCATTTGCAACTCGATAATTTGATGTTTGAGGGCGATGTCGAATACCGCTTGACGAGACGGCAGTATCTGTCGGCTTTTATCAGAGATTATAGAGATATTTATATTGAATCCGACCAGATAAGGACGATATATTTCGGTATCGGTTGGAGATTAAAAAATTTTTAATATATGAAAAGATTGCTATTTGTTGTTATATATCTGATTATCAGTCAGTTATCAATTGCTCAATATAAGCCGGCAGGCGATAGTTTAAAGACTCGCTGGGCTTCTGAAGTCACGCCTGAAAACGTTTGGAAAGAATATCCTCGTCCGCAGATGCTGCGTTATGAAAGAGATTTAAACATATTAAATTGGCAGAATCTCAACGGATTATGGGATTATGCCATTCGTCCGAAAGGCGAAAATAATATTGGCGAGTTTGACGGCAAGATTTTAGTGCCGTTTTGCATAGAATCATCGTTGTCGGGAGTGCAGAAATATGTCGGAAAAGACAATGAACTCTGGTATCAGCGAGAATTTGATGTTCCTTCGAAATGGAGAAGTAAACGCATTCTGTTGCATTTCGGTGCCGTCGATTGGAAATGTGATGTATGGGTAAACGACATAAAAGTGGGATCTCATACAGGCGGTTATACACCATTTAGTATTGATATCACTCAGGCTGTAAGAAAGAAAGGTAACGTGTTGAAAGTGCGTGTTTGGGATCCGACAGACCAGGGCGAGCAACCTTGTGGAAAACAGCATGTTAAACCTCATGGAATCTGGTATACACCAGTCACTGGAATCTGGCAGACGGTGTGGCTTGAACCGGTTTATGAAAATTATATTGCTGATTTGAAGATTATACCCGATATTGACAATCACAAGGTGACGGTTATTCCTACTATTGTGAGCAATTTTTCGAAAAAAGTTAAAGTTACAGTTTCTGAAAGCGGCGATGAACCGTATGCTGATGGACATAATCCGTGTGCAGGAGCAACGGCAGTATCGATAAATGGTGAAGCAGTCGAGGTGCCAATGCCTGCTGATGCTAAGCTATGGTCGCCCGATTATCCTTATCTGTACAATATCGAGGTCGTTTTGTATCAAGCTGATATAGTAGTCGACAGGGTCGTCGGTTATTTCGCTATGCGCAAATTCAGCACTGCGAAAGATGAAAACGGCATTGTGCGTCTGATGCTTAACAACGAGCCGATTTTCATGTTTGGCCCGCTGGATCAAGGCTGGTGGTGCGACGGTCTCTACACCGCTCCGTGCGACGAGGCGCTTGCTTACGATGTCCAGAAGACAAAGGACTTTGGCTTTAACATGATCAGAAAGCACGTTAAGGTCGAACCAGCCAGATGGTATTACCATTGCGACCGCTTGGGAGTTATCGTTTGGCAGGATATGCCGTCGGGCGGTCGCGGTCCGGGCTGGGTAACAGACCGTTACTTCGACGGTCCGCTGAGTCGCAGAACGCCTGAATCCGAGGCAACTTACAAGAAAGAATGGAAAGAAATCATCGATTATCTCTATTCGGTGCCGTCAATCGGTGTTTGGGTGCCGTTCAACGAGTCGTGGGGACAGTTCAAAACACCTGAAATCGTTGAGTGGACAAAGAGTTACGATCCTTCACGCTTAGTGAATCCTGCATCTGGCGGCAACCACTATCCAGTGGGCGATATCCTCGACATCCACAACTATCCTGACCCCGAGATGTATTTCTACGATGCAGGCAGAGCTAATGTTTTGGGCGAATATGGCGGCATTGGCAGAAAAGTCGAGGGTCACACCTGGGTCCCGTCGACTGGCTGGGGTTATGTGGAGTATGATTCGGAAGAAAAAGTCACCGACACCTACGTGGAATACGCCAATAAGCTGCTGAACCTCATCCCACGCGGTTTCTCGGCGGCAGTCTACACCCAGACCACCGACTGTGAGGTCGAACTCAATGGCTTGATGACGTACGATAGGGAAGTGGTGAAGCTCAACGAAGAGCGGATTCGCGAGATAAACCAGAAGATTTCGAATTACTTCAAGAAATAAAAAATGGACGGCGAACACCGTCCATTTTTTGCATTAACACTCTGTGTTAATCTATTAGTCCTCAACGATAGCTTCGTTCGGGCAAACGCTAGCGCATGTGCCGCATGAAACGCAGTTATCAGCGTTGATTGAATAGATGCTACCTTCTGAAATAGCGCCGACTGGGCACTCGTCGATGCAAGTACCGCAAGCTACACAGCTGTCCAAAATTTTGTATGCCATAATATTATAGTTTAGAAAATTTTTGCAAAGATATGGGTTTTTCCGATACATAACAACATTTTTGAAAAATATTTTTTTCACAAAAAAATTCCCCCAATTTTATTTTTTTATATAAAAATATATACGTAACTTTGCAGAAAATTTGGGAGAGCATCCCTGCAAATGAGAAATATTATCTAAGTAATTAAAATACAATAAATTAAATTCAATTTCTTATGGCTAACAGATCAAAAGTTGTAGAACTTGAACACGTTGTCATTCGTTTTGCGGGTGACTCTGGCGACGGTATGCAGCTGACAGGAAACCTGTTTTCCGATTCAACAGCTCTGGCAGGCAACGACTTTGCCACGTTTCCAGACTATCCGGGTGAGATTCGTCCACCACAAGGCACTGTGTCAGGTGTTTCAGGATTCCAAGTCCACTTCGGACATAAACCAGTCCACACCACAGGTGACCTCTGCGACGTGCTCGTAGCAATGAACCCGGCCTCCATCAAGGCTAACATGCGCTGGCTCAAACCTGGCACCACCATCATCTTCGACGTCGACTCGATGAACGACAAAGCTCTCGAGAAAGCCGGATACACCGCTGACCCGACACAGGATGACACCCTCAGCCAGTATAAAGTCGTCAAAGCTCCTATCACATCGATGACACTCGAGGCTTTGAAAGACTTCGGTTGGGACCGCAAGGCAATGCTCAAGTCAAAGAATATGTTCGCTCTCGGTATCGTGATGTACCTCTTCAACCGTGACATCACAATGTTGAACGGATATTTCAATACAAAATTCAAAAACAAACCGGAAATCATCAAGGCTAACCAGACTGTCGTTGCAGCAGGTTACAGCTATGCTGACACCATGGAAATCTTCGCCAACACGTATCGTATCGAGCCGGCAAACCTCGCTAAAGGCAAATATCGCGACATCACAGGTAACGTCGCCACAGCATGGGGTTTGATGGCAGCCGCTGAGCGTTCAGGCCGTCAGATATTCTGCGGTTCATATCCTATCACTCCGGCAACCGATATCCTTGCAGAGTTGGTGAAATATAAGAACTTGAAAGTCAAGGCTTTCCAGGCTGAAGACGAGATCGCAGGTATCTGCTCGTCACTCGGCGCCTCATTCGCTGGCTGCCTCGCAGTGACCACAACATCAGGTCCTGGTCTCTCATTGAAGTCAGAAGCACTCGGCCTCGCTGTGATGACAGAGCTCCCACTCGTCGTCGTCGACGTTCAGCGTGGCGGTCCTTCAACAGGTCTTCCAACCAAGTCGGAACAGAGCGACCTCATGCAGGCCATCTACGGACGTAACGGAGATGCTCCTCTCATCGTCCTGGCAGCCCGCAGCTCGGCCGACTGTTTCTATTCGGCATACGAAGCCGCTAAGCTCGCCATGGAGCACATGACACCTGTCATCCTCCTCACTGAAGGCGCTCTCGGCAACGGCTCTGAGATCCTCCGCATCCCAAGAGTCGCCGACCTTCCGGCTATCGTTCCGCCAATCGCAAAAGCCAACGATCCTGACTATCAGCCATACAAACGCGACGAGGAAACACTCGCACGTCAATGGGCTCTCCCGGGAACAGAAGGTCTGCGTCACCGTATCAGCGGTCTGGAAAAGGCCAACGGCAGCGGTAATCTCTCACTCGACCCGAAGAACCACCAGCTCATGACAGAGCTTCGTGAAGAGAAAGTGCAGCGCGTCGCCAACTACATCCCTGAGCAGGAGATCGTCGGTGACCCGAATGCTGACCTCCTCGTGGTAAGCTGGGGCGGCACCTACGGCGTTGTCCTCTCAGTGGTCGAGAAGATGCTCGAAGAAGGCAAGTCAGTGGCACATGCACACTTCCGCCATATCATGCCTCTGCCAAAGAACACGGCAAAGGTGTTGAGCGGTCATAAGAAGATCCTTGTCTGCGAGAACAACAACGGTCAGTTTGTGAACTACCTCAGAGAGAAGATGCCTGACTTCAAGTATGAGCAATACAACAAGATTCAGGGTCTCCCATTCCTCACAGCAGAGTTAGAAAATAAGTTTAATGACCTTTTAAAATAAGATTACCATGGAAAACACAAATTTAAATAATCAGGTTGTTAATCTTACTAAAGAAGATTTCGTTTGCGATCAGATAGTGAAATGGTGCCCAGGCTGCGGTGACCACGCTATTTTGAAAGTCTTGCAGGATGTGTTTCCACAGCTCGGTAGAAGAAAAGAAGACATCTGCGTCGTCTCTGGTATCGGCTGCTCATCACGTTTCCCGCACTATATGAATACCTACGGATTCCACAGCATCCACGGCCGCGCTTGCGCTATCGCAACAGGTGTGAAGCTCGCGAATCCTAACCTCTCAGTATGGGTTGTCTCAGGTGACGGCGACTGCACAGCTATCGGTGGTAACCACTTCATCCACGCTGTCCGCCGTAACATGGACATGAACCTCCTTCTGTTCAACAATCGTATCTACGGTATGACAAAAGGCCAGTTCTCACCATGCACCTTCCGTGGCACAGTCACAAAGACCTCTCCACAAGGTACTTACGAGGATCCGTTCAACGTTGGTGAACTCGTCATCGGTGCTGGCGGCAAGTTCTTCGCCCGCGGCGTTGATGTCAACACCAAGGAACTCACCGATATCTGCTTGAGAGCTAAGAATCACGACGGCATGTCGGTCATCGAGGTGCTCCAGAACTGTATGATTTTCTCGAACGGCGTTCATGAAAACATCACAGGCAAGGACGTCCGAGACGATATGCAGGTGAAGTGCGAACACGGCAAACCTCTCATCTTCGGTAAGGAGAGAAATAAAGGTCTGCGCCTCAACGGCACCACGCTCGAAGTCGTGACAATCGGCGAAAACGGCATCACCGAAAAGGATATCCTCGTCCACGACGAGAAAGAAGAGAACACAGGTATCCACATGATGCTGGCTCACATGATGCCTCCGGCGTTCCCAGTTGCTATCGGCGTTATCCGTAACGTGGATGCTCCGACCTACGACGACTGCCTCACCGACGTCATCGAGCGCGAATCAGCGAAGTCGAACATCAAGACTGTCGACGACCTGCTGAACAGCGGCACAACCTGGGATATCAAATAATGATATACTAAAAACGAAAAATCCCGCCTTCATGACGGGATTTTTTTTATCTTTGCACCATGAAAAAAAGTTTTAAACCCGGAACAATGCTCTATCCACTACCAGTGGTGATGGTCTCGTGCGGTGACAGCCCTGAGAACTACAACATCATCACGGTGGCTTGGACCGGCACTGTGTGTTCCGACCCGCCGATGTGCTACATCTCGATGCGAAAAGACAGGCATTCGCATGAAATTATCTCTAAAACCAAGGAGTTTGTGATAAATCTCACTACTGAAGCTCTCGCTAAGGCCACCGACTGGTGCGGAGTGCGTTCGGGAAGAGATTACAACAAGTTCAAAGAGATGCATCTCACGCCCGAGAAGGCTGACGTGGTTAAAGCTCCGATGATTGCCGAGTCGCCTTTGAATATCGAATGTAAGGTGGTGGAAATCAAAGAGCTGGGCTCGCACGATATGTTTTTGGCAGAAGTGGTGGCCGTTCATGGTGACGAGAAGTATTTCGACCCGAGCACAGGGCTTTTCCAGCTCAATCAGGCGGAACTGATAACCTATTCGCACGGTAAATACTACACTTTAGGTGAAAAAATCGGTAAATTCGGCTTCTCAGTAGAGAAAATTCAACATAAAAGGAAGAAATAATGGACTACATCAAAGTTAAAGGCTTACAGAAAGACGAAGTCATAGGTCTGGTGAAGGAATGGATCAAGCTGTATCCGCATTCGTTCAATCCGGAAGTGAATTTCTGGTTCTATCAACTCGCTGATAATCAGGTGGTTATCGGTCTGCATGACGACTTGAGCACTTTGGCGGTGAGCCTGCTGGTGATATATCTCACCTCGGCGGTGAAGGACTCTCAGGATGCCGAGCCGGTGGTGGCATTTGTCACTGTCGACGACAACGAGATTTTGTTGAAGCAGAACTATGGCCGTAGGGCGAAGATTGTGGCTAAGTCGACCGATGATGACAGCACCGGCGTGATTATTCTGTTGGAAAACAACTATTGCGTCGACTATTATTTCCATGGCAAAGCACATAAGATCAAAGACTCACAACTCGTTTTTGAGGAGCCGGCCTTGCCTGAATCTATTGAAAATACTGAGAAAGAAGAGATTTTTGTCGGTGATGTCATCCCGAAGAAGATAATTGAAAAATCGCTCGAACCCGACGCTTCGCCTTGGAAGAAACTGATGTGGTACGCCATATGCACCGTCGTCGGTCTCGGCATCGGATTTTTGCTTGTTTACTTTTATTTTTAAATAATGATTGAACAATTTCGCGCATACATCACCTCAAATCACCTTATTAATAAAGGTGACCGCATCCTCGTTGCCGTGAGTGGCGGCGTCGACTCGATGGTGCTTGCGGAGTTGTTGAGAAAAGAAGGCTACGACATCGCCTTTGCACACTGTAATTTCCATCTACGTGGCAAAGAATCGGATGAAGACGAGCAGTTTGTGCGCGAATATGCTGAAAGGGTAGGAGTGAAGCTTTTCGTGAGGCAGTTTGATACCTTGGATTATGTTGAAAACAACAAGGTCTCAGTCGAAATGGCCGCCCGCGAACTGCGTTACGCATGGTTTAATGATTTGATCAATGCTAATGAACACTTGAACGCATCGAGCGCCGCGCAAAAGGTTGCCGGCGTTTCGAACGAGCGTAGCGAGTGGAACAGTCTCCGCTTCGACAAGCTCGCTCTAGCTCATCACGCCGACGACCAGATCGAGACGTTTTTCATCAACCTTTTGCGCGGCTCTGGCATTAAAGGCTTGAAGGCCATGCAGCCGCGTAATGGCATGTATATCAGGCCGTTACTTTGGGCCACGCGCACGGAAATCAAGCAGTTCGCGGGCGCCAACAACATCCAATGGCGTGAAGACAGCACCAACAGCGACACGGTCTATCTGCGAAACAAAATCCGTCACGACCTGATGCCTGTTTTCGACTCGATTAAACCCGAGGCAAGAGAGAAAATCCTTGAATCAGTCAGTCATTTGGCATCTGAAAATCAATTATATAGAGAGCTTTTAAAGGAAAAATTATCTCAAATAGAGACCGTCGACGGCGTTCTGCATTCGATCCCTAAACGTCATTTCGACCTTCAACTTCTTTTTGAATGGATTCGTGATTTCGGCTTCTCTTATTCCCAATGCGACTCAATCTTTTCTTCTTTAAATTCCGAACCTGGAAAAGAGTTTTATTCAGCTGACTATCAATTAGTTATTGAAAAAGAAACGATTGAGATTTTTCCGATCAATCTTAATTTAAATAATCCAAGTTTATCTTTCGATAAATTTGAAAAAACTTCAAACTTCAAACTTCAAACTTCAAACTTGAAAGTTGCTCAGATCGATTACGATAAGCTCAAACTGCCTTTAAAGACTCGCATTTGGCAACAGGGCGACCGTTTTCATCCTCTGGGGATGCGCGGCACAAAACTCGTCTCCGATTTCTTCAACGATAATAATTTCACCGCTTTCCAAAAGAAAATCACCCCGATTCTCGTTGATTCCGACGGCCAAATCGTATGGATTGTAGGCCATCGTATCGACGATAGATTCAAGATTACCGAAAAAACAAAGACCATCTATCAAATTAATTTTGAGAAATAAAAACTTTTTCGTACATTTGTAGCTTGTATTATACAAAAATTAAACATTTATAATCTATTGAATATCAACGAGATATGAAAAAGCTGACAATTATTTTAGCAACATTTTTTGCTTTGATGATGCCTTTTGCATCTGTCGCTCAGATTTACGACCCGGTACAATGGAGTTTTTCGACCGAATCGCTGGGTAACAACGAATACAACGTCATCTTCAGAGCTGATATCGAACATGGATGGCACGTCTATTCGCAAAACATCGATGATGGCGGTCCGATTCCTACTGCTTTTTATTTTGCCGAAGCTACTGATTATGAGAGAGTTGGCGAGGTGACAGAAAGCGAAGCCATTGTGCTTCAGGATCCCGTCTTCGACATGGAACTGCGATTCTTCGAGAAAGAAGCTATCTTCACTCAAAAGGTGAAAGTGCTTGGAAAAGAACCGGTTGCGGTGAAAGGCGAACTCGAATATATGGTCTGCAACGACGGCCAGTGCCTGCCTCCGACAGTTGTTGAATTCGACATCAACCTTAACAACGCTGCGGTTACAGCTATAGAAACCGAAGCCGAAGCAAACGGTGGCGACAGTCTGCTCGGAATGATCCTTCAGGCAATACTTTGGGGCTTGGCGGCATTGCTTACCCCATGCGTCTTCCCGATGATTCCGATGACGGTGTCGTTCTTCCTCCATGGCAGCGAAAACAAAGCCGCGGGACGCTTCAAAGCCATCATGTATTTCATCTTCATAGTGTTGCTTTACACCCTGCCGATCGCCATCATCATCATGGTGACATGGATCTTCGGCGGCGACAGCGTCACTGGCGACATATTCAATTGGTTATCAACACATTGGCTCCCGAATATCATCTTCTTCCTGGTGTTTATGATCTTCGCAGCCTCCTTCTTCGGAGCATTCGAAATCGTACTTCCGAGCAGTTTGGTTAACAAATCGGATGCCAATTCCGATAAGAAAGGTCTCGCCGGAGTGTTCTTCATGGCTTTAACCCTTGTCTTGGTGTCGTTTGCCTGCACAGGACCTATCGTGGGAACGGTGTTGATTAAATCAACATCGGGTGAGTTCTGGACCCCGATTCTCACAATGTTCTGCTACGCCTGCACATTCGCATTGCCGTTTGCATTATTTGCATTGTTCCCGTCGATGCTGAAAAACCTGCCAAAGAGCGGTGGCTGGCTCAACACGGTGAAGGTCGTCCTCGGTTTCATCGAGGTGGCATTGGGATTCAAGTTCTTGAGCGTTGCCGACCAGACATACCATTGGCACTTACTCGACCGCGAGGTCTACCTCGGCATCTGGATCGTGTGCTTCGCCATGCTGGGATTCTACCTCCTTGGCAAGATCAGATTCAAAAACGATGACCCTGTCGAGTCAATCGGCGTTGGTCGTTTGACATTGAGTATCATAGTGTTTACGTTTGTGGTTTATATGATTCCAGGCATGTGGGGCGCTCCTTTGAAGGCTCTCTCGGGCTATCTGCCGCCACAACAGACCCTCGACTTCGACCTCAAACGTATCAATCAGGAGAATGCTGATAAGGTTATCGAATATATTCAGCAGAATGTTGGTGCTGTCCCAGCCGCTCAAGCTGAGCAGAAGCAGGCAAAGCCGACAGCTGAACTCTGCGAGGAGCCGCGTTTCAACGACATCTTCCATCTGCCTCACGGATTGAAGGGTTACTTCGACTACGAACAGGCTCTGGCTTGCGCAAAAGCCCAAAACAAGCCGCTTTACGTCGATTTCACCGGTCACGGATGCGTCAACTGTCGTGAGATGGAAGCCAACGTTTGGAGCGATCCGCGCGTGCTGAAGATGTTGCGTGACGACTTCATCATTGTGGCACTTTACGTCGACGATAAGACCAAACTCCCTGAGGAAGAATGGGTTATGGGAGGCGACGGAAAGATGAAGAAGACCATCGGCCGCAAGTATGCCGACTTCCAAATCACCAAGTTTGGCACCAACGCCCAGCCTTATTACTGTCTGATGGGTCACAATGGCGAGCTGCTCCACGAGCCGCGAGCCTACAACCTCGACAAAGACGGCTTCGTCCAGTTCCTGAAAGAAGGACTTGACAACTTCCACAACGGAGTCTCAGTTCGAAACATCAACGAATAAGATAATAAATAAAAGAGGCGGGATTGTTCAATCTCGTCTCTTTTTTTTAACATTTAAACTATTAAACTGTAAACTTATAAACTACTTTAAACTTTACACTATAAACTTTACACTTTATTTAGCGTAATGCTGGTAGAACCTCACAATCGTCTCGATGCCTTTGTAGAAATGGTCGAGGCGGTAGTTCTCGTTAGGTGAGTGGATGGCGTCTTCGCCAAGGCCGAAGCCCATCAGGATTGACTTGATTCCCAACACTTTTTCAAATCTTGCGATAATCGGTATCGAACCGCCACTTCTCATTGGGATAGGCAGTTTGCCGTAGGTGTCGAGATAGGCCTGCTCTGCTGCTTTGTATGCCGGGAGCTCAATCGGGCAGCCGTAAGCCTCGCCGCCATGCAATGTGGTGACTTTCACTTTCACATAGTCAGGAGCGATGCTCTCGAAATATTCCTTAAACAGCTTGCCGATCTTCTCGTGGTCTTGGTTTGGCACCAAACGGCATGAAATCTTGGCGTATGCCTTCGATGGAAGCACTGTCTTTGAGCCTTCGCCGGTGTAGCCGCCCCAGATTCCGCAAAGGTCGAAGGTCGGACGGATGCCAACGCGCTCGATCTTGGTGTAGCCTTTTTCGCCACGTAAAGCCTTGACACCCAACGATTTCATGAAATCTTTCTCGTTGTAAGGTGCCATATTGAGCATCTCGCGTTCTTTAGCCGACGACTTCACGACATCATCGTAGAAATGCGGTATTCTAATGTGGTTGTTCTTGTCCATCACGCCTGCTACCATCTCGCACAAGGTGTTCAACGGGTTGGCCACAGCGCCGCCAAACAATCCTGAATGCAGGTCGGCGTTAGGACCTGTGACCTCAACTTCCCAGTATGCTAGACCACGCAAACCTGTAGTGATTGAAGGTGTGTCGTGAGCAATCATGCTTGTATCCGAGACCAAGATGACGTCAGCTTTCACAAGCTTTTTGTTCTTCTCAATCCATTTTGAGAGGCTGCCTGAGCCGATTTCTTCCTCGCCCTCGAGCATGAACTTCACGTTGCAGGGGAGGGTGCCGGTCTTGACCATCGTCTCAAATGCCTTGGCGTGCATGAAGGCCTGTCCTTTGTCGTCGTCGGCGCCGCGGGCCCAGATTTTGCCGTCTTTGATGACTGGCTCAAACGGGTCGGTGTTCCACAACTCTATCGGGTCGACTGGCATCACGTCGTAGTGACCGTAAACCAATACTGTCGGCTTTTTCTTGTCGATGATCTTCTCGCCGTAAACTATAGGATTTCCTTCTGTCGGCATCACTTCTACCTTGTCGGCGCCAGCCTTCAGAATGCTGTCTCTCCAATATTCCGCAGCCTTAATCATATCAGGCTTATGCGCCGATTCCGAACTTATCGACGGAATCCTGATCAGTCCGAACAACTCGTCTAAAAAACGCTGCTCGTTCTGCTTAATATAATCTTTAATCTTATCCATATTATTAACTTTTTACTTTACACTTTCTACTTTAAAACTACTCTAAACTCTACACTCTCAACTCTAAACTAAATGAAATGCCTTAAGGTCATTTCATTCCCATCGAAAGTCGCATACGTGTAATCCCAAATCCAGTTTCCAACCACCGTCGTCACCGCGTGGTCGCCTGTTTTATACTGCATCGGCTTGTGCTGGTGACCAAACACGAAGAAATCGATAGTCGGGTCTTTTGCCAGCTCTTCCTGAGCGTATTTGTACAACCTCGTGTCTTCGATGACGTTGTAATATCCGCCTTTTTCTTCCTTGCGAAGCTTCTTAACTCTATGATTATGAGACCATTTCAGCGCTACTCTGATGCCGAAGTCGGGATGCACATGACGGAAGCACCACTGCAGGAACCTGCATTCGAACACGCTCTTCAGGAATTTGTATCCTCTGTCGCCTTTGCCGCGTCCGTCGCCGTGAACCATGAAAAACTTTTTGCCTTTGAGCATCATCACCTCGGGTTCTCTATGCACTTGAATGCCAATCTCTTCCTGCAGATACGAGAATGTCCACAGATCGTGGTTTCCGGCAAAGAGATGCACCGGGATGCCGCTGTCTATGAAATCGGCGAGCTTGCCAAGTAAACGTACGTGTCCGCGAGGCACGACGGTCTTGTATTCGTACCAGAAGTCGAACAGGTCGCCCATCAGGAACAGCTCCTCGCAGTCGGCCTTGATGGAATCGAGAAACTTGAGAAGCATCTTCTCGCGCCTCTGGCTGTCCTCCAAAGTCGGCACTCCGAGATGAAAATCTGACACGAAGTAAATCATCTTTCTATTTGATTATCAGAACTTTATCTCATCCAGACGTCTGAGCATCTCCTTCAAGATGGCTGTCATCTTAGGCTCTGCCACGTTGGCCGCGTTGATCACCTCTTCGTGTGTGACCTGCACCGCGATGTCTTTTCCGCCAAGGTCGGTGATGATCGACATTGCGAACACTGGCAAGCCGCAGTGACGGGCGATGATAACCTCGGGCACTGTTGACATTCCCACGCAGTCGCCGCCGATTACGCGATAGTAGTTGTATTCGGCTGGAGTCTCATAAGTCGGGCCTGTGTCACCAACGTAAACGCCGTGTTGCACCTGAATCTTCAGTTCGTCGGCAATCTTGTCGGCGAAAGCCAGTACGTTTTTGTTATATGCCTCACTCATCTCCGGGAAACGCGTTCCGATGCGGTCGTCGTTCTTGCCAATCAACGGGTTAGGCAACAGGTTGATATGGTCGGTGATGAACATGATGTCGCTCACTCGGAAGTCAGGGTTGATGCCGCCGCTGGCATTTGAAAGCACTAACAGCTTGATACCCAGATATTTAAGCACGCGAATCGGGAATGTCACTTCCTTGGTGCTATAGCCTTCGTAGTAATGGAAACGGCCTTGCATAGCCACCACTCGGCGTCCGCTTAGAGTGCCCAATATGAGTTTTCCCTGATGTCCGGCGACTGTCGAAACAGGGAAGTTTGGAATCTCTGCATATGGGATAGAGTATTGAGTATCAATAACATTCACTAATCCGCCTAAGCCTGAACCCAGCACAATACCAACCTCGGGTTCAAAGCCGTTTGTCTTCGATTTGATAAAATCTACTGTCTCAAGAATTTTTTCCAACATATTCTAAAATCAAATTTTTAAATATTTCTTCTTCTTTCTCATCGTTGAAACGCACCTCGATAGGGATGGTAAACAGCGGTACATTCTCAAACCTGTTGAGATAAGAATGTTTAGTTAGTCGCATTAAGTCTTTTTCCGTCGTCACAATGATTTTACTCTTGCCAATCACGCTTTTGTAGCCGTCGAGAATAGCATCGATATCGGCATCGCTGAAGTTGTGATGGTCGCCAAAATAATTGGTAATCAATGTGTTATATTTTCTTTTAAGATAATCTTCAAGAGGATATGGATTTGCTATGCCGCAAAACAGATAAACTGATTTCATGTCTTGCAAAACCGTTTCTTTTGCAGCATTGGTAACTGGCGTAAGTCCTTGAAAATCAATATAAGTGAAGAAAACCTTCTGATATGGTTTAGCCTCGATGGTCTTTATCACATCGCGTTTGTCGTAAGGTAGCAGTACGCGAGGCGATTTTGTAACTATAATAATATCAGCGCGTTTCGCGGCGCATTTTATATCGCGCAGATTGCCGGCCGGGACGAGCATATCTTTCTTGTAAAGATTATAATACTCGGTCAGCAGTATGTTCATGCCGGGCTTGATGCGGCGGTGCTGGAATGCGTCGTCGAGAAGCACCACATCTGGCATTTGGGGCTGTCGCATAAGCCTTGAGACGCCTCTCGGACGGTCTTCATCGACCGCAACGGTGATGTTGTCGTATTTTTTGTGATAGAGCAGAGGCTCGTCGCCAATCTGTTCGTATGTCGTATCGTCTTTAGCCAGCACAAACCCCGTGGTTTTACGGCCATATCCGCGACTCAGAACCGCCACGTTAAACTTATCTTTAAGAAACCTGATGAGATACTCGGTGTGAGGCGTCTTGCCTGTGCCTCCGAAGGAAAGGTTGCCAATGCAGATCGTCGGCACGCTGAAACTCTCCGAGCCAACAATCCCGCTGTCGTACAGCCAATGGCGAATGTAAAGTACAATCGCGTAAAGCCATGATAACGGTGCTAACAATCTTCTCATTGGTTACTTTTTGATATAAACGTACAAATATACGAATTATTTTTGATTTGCGAATCATTATTTTTATTATTTTAGCGAAAAATTTCGAAATGAATAAAATTAGTGAGATTGTGGGTTGTATCACCGATATCGCTCCCTTGAAATGGCAAGAGTCGTGGGACAATGCCGGACTGCTTGTTGGTGATGCTAATATGCTGATTGACAAGGCTTTAGTGACTCTTGACGTGACCGAAGCCGTCATCGACGAGGCGATAGAGAAAGGTTTTCATCTGGTGATAAGTCATCACCCATTGATTTACCGTCCGTTGAAGCATATCTTGCCTGAAAACACCATCGAACGCACTATCATCAAGGCGATAAAGAATGACATCGCCATTGCCTGCATGCACACCAACCTCGACAACAGCTATCTGGGCGTGAGCAAATGGCTCGCCGACCGGTTGGGAGTGAAGAACTTGCAAGTGCTCGAACCCATGAAGGTCGACGAAGACGTAGTCACCGGCGGTGGCATGGTCGGCGAGCTTGAAAAACCACTCGCGGAAGCCGAATTTTTAGCCCTCGTGAAAAAAAATCTCAACGCAAAAGCACTTCGTTATTCAGAATTTTTAGGAAAGAAAATAAAAAAAGTGGCAGTATGCGGCGGCTCGGGATTCTTCTTGCTTGACAACGTAAAGCATTGTGGAGCAGACGCTTACGTGACAGGCGATGTGAAATATCACGACTTTTTCGAGGCCGACGGAAGGCTTCTTCTGGTCGACGCAGGGCATTATGAAACAGAACAATTTACAAAAGAATTAATTGCTGATGCAATTATTAAAAAATTTTGTAATTTTGCAGTTTCAATTTCGAGCGTGAAAACTAACTCGATAAATTATTTTGTATAAATATTAAATTTAACATAAATGGCTGATACCCAGGAACTTAAACTCAACGAAGAAGAACAGATTGAAGTTACCGTTGAAAGAAAATTGGTTGCACTTTACACACTGCAACAGATTGATTCGAAGATCGACAGAATCCGCATCGTGCGCGGCGAGCTGCCTGAAGCAGTGCAGGACCTTGAAGACGAAGTGGCCGGTCTCGAGACCCGTATCGAGAACTACAACGCCGACCTGAAGAAATTCAACACCGACGTTACCAACTACAAAATCAAGATCAAAGAGACACAGGCTCTCATCAAGAAATATGAGGAACAGCAGAATCAGGTGCGTAACAGCCGTGAATACGACTCTCTGACAAAAGAAGCTGAGTATCAATCACTTGAGATTCAGCTCTGCGAAAAGAGAATCAAAGATGCAACGATCAAGATCGAAGACATCAAGGCAAATCTTGAGGCTACCGAACAGAAACTCGCCGAACGTAAGAACGACCTCCAGGTGAAACAGGGCGAGCTCCAGTCAATTGTGGAAGAGACCGAGAAAGAAGAGGAAGAACTCGTGGCGAAGTCGAAGGAAAGCGAAGCTTTGATCGAGGAACGTCTGCTTTCAGCCTACAAACGCATCAGAAAAGGTGCAAGAAACGGTTTGGCAGTCGTACAAATCGAGCGTGATGCCTGCGGCGGATGCTTCAACAAGATTCCACCTCAACACCAGCTCGATATTCGTATCCACAAGAAGATCATCGTGTGCGAGTACTGCGGACGTATCTTGGTCGACCAAGACATCATCGACCAGTACAACGCAAAAGGCTGATTTCGTTAGTCAAGTCTGAACTTAAGAGAGATGACCACCTGATTGATGTTGGTCGTCTCTTTTACTTTTGTCTCGTCGACAACCTGTTCGTTGTTTGAATTCAGGTAATAAGCCGGATATGTGGTGAAACGCGAGTACAAGTCGTAAGAATTGTTGCGCTGACTCAATACATAGGCCATGTCGATTGTGAAGTTATGATAGGTGTAGCCAAAGCCACACGAATACGACGTGGTCTGCATCTCCTTCTTGCCAAAGCCGAACGGACTGCCGTAGAGGGCGTAACCTGCTCTGAATGCAAGGGTTTGCCATCTCCACTCGGTGCCGATGCGGAAGTTAGAAGTGGCTTTATAATTATCCTTGATAAAGTTGTTCAGATTGTTGTAGTTGAAGTCGTAGCTCGAGGCACGCATCTTGCTATAGTTGACATATTCGTAATCGCCGGTAATCATTCCGTAGTTGCCGAAAATCAAGGCTGCGCTTGCGTTGAAACGGAATGGCGTGGTGACGGTGTAAGAATATGTTCCGGTAGGCGACTCGTAGGAATACGATCCGCTGCTGAATGCCGAATGTGTCTCGGTGTTCCAGCTCTCCTCAACCTTATATAAGTAGGGTGTCGACACCGATGCACCCAGTCTGACCCAACGTGCAGGATACACAATGGCGCCGACCTTGGCGTTGATGCCCCATCCCGAGTTGGTGACGTTCTCGGTCTGACTCCAGTTGCGGAAAAGCTCACCATGAGCGAGGTTGCTTTCCTTGTATTCCTTCGTCATTTTCCTTTCAAAATAAGGTATTCCGACGGATACACCCATAAAGAATTTCTCGTTGAAATTGAATCCAGAGGCGAAGGTGAATTCCTTCGAAGTGCCTCTCTTGGTCAGTCCGTATTCCTGATTAAGACCTCCTGCAGGTACAAATGTGGTGCAGATTCCTGGTCCGACGCTGTCGATGACATAGGTCTCCCACAACGGATATATCAGGTTAGGGGAGTAGTTCTCCAATGCACTCGACGAGTTGATGCCGTTCTCGAGAATCTCGGTGGCGTAGGCGTCGATAAGCGATGTGTTGGCGTTGTTGCCGCTCACGTATGAGTTGAGGGCGTAGTTTTGAAAATTGTTGATGCCGATAGCGAAACTCACTGTCGAAAGCGATCCGTCGTTGATATCTTGAGTCCAGGTGAGACCGATATTGTTGTTTTGAAGCCGGAACGCTCTGTCGGAGTTACGGCTGCCTTGGTAGTTCGACTCATTCGAGATGGCGTAGAACGAAGGCGTGTAGACGAACGAGGCCTTACGGAAGAGTCCCAAACCTGCAGGGTTTATTGCTATTGCCGAGAAGTCGGATCCCACTGCGCCCATAGCGTTGCCCATAGCGGCGCTCTTTGCCGTTCCCTGGTAATAGATGGAAGAGAAGTCGAGCAGGTCGCTGTCGTCCTGCGCCATCGCAAAGAACGGAACTAATATCGTGATTATTAACAGGAACTTTTTCATATCTTTTAACTTTAATCTTTTAACTTTTAACTAAGGACGGACGCGGTCCGTCCTTACGTTTATCTGCGACCTCCGCTGCTTCTGCTGCCGCCGCCACTTGAACTGCCGCCTCTCGAGCCACCGCTGTAGCTTCCACCGCCTCTTGAGCCGCTGCTGCTTGAACTGCTGCTACTTCTTGGAGCGGAGTAGGAACCTCTCGATGAGCTGTTGCTGCTCGGTCTGGCGGTTGTGCCGCTGCTTGGACGTGAGCTGCTGTTGTTGCTAGGCTTTACAGTGCCGCTGCTTGGACGTGAGCTGCTGTTGCTGCTTGGGCGTACATACTCTGAGCTTGAGCGTGTTTGACGACTCGAGTTAGCCGGAGTGTGAACCTTGCTGTTCGACGACGGGCGTGATGTGCTTGTCGGACGTGATGTGCTGGTCGGGCGTGATGTACTCGCTGGACGAGAAGCGTTGGTCGGACGTGACGAGCTTGCCGGACGCGATACATTGGTTGTGTTGGTAGTGCCGTTGTTCGTCGGGCGCGACACGTTGGTCGGTCTGCTTGACGATGATGCCGGACGTGATACGTTATTACCTGTATTGCCGTTACCTCTGTTTATAGCGCCGCGATGGCTGTTGTTGAAGCTACCGTGGCTCACATGATGGTTGTGATGCGGGTGATGATGGTTGTAGTGGTGGTGATGATAGTAATGCGGGTAGTAATAGCCCCAAGCCCAGTACGGGTCATAACCCCAGTAATAGCCGGCGTATGACCAGTAATATGGTCTGTAGCTGTAGTAAGGATACCAGTAAGGATCCCAGCCATAGTAGTAATATGGCCAGCCAAAACCGAAACCTGCTCCGAGTTCGACGGTCACATGCGTCTCAGGTTCAACTTCCTGGACGATGTATACGGTGTCGACAATGCGTTCGATTGTGTCCGCGACGGCGTATTCTTCGTAATTTTTACGTGTTTCAGCTTTCACGGAGTTGGAATCGAAATATCCGTAATTTGATGTGACGAGCACTTTTTCGTACTGCGAATCCTTATCATAAGGTGAGTAATAAGCGTCGTCATTAATGACGTTATTGCTTGACGCACAGGCAGTTAACAACATTGTTGTCGCTGCAATGATAATGATGCTCCTTTTCATAATAATTCAATTTTTATTTATACTTTGCAAAAATTTTTGTAATTTTGCACACTGAAATACTAACAAAAATCGTACCAAACTTTTAAAAATGGCAAAAGAAATTACAACACGTCAAGAAAATTATTCACAATGGTATAATGATATCGTGAATAAAGCCGAGTTGGCGGAGAGTTCCGCAGTGAGAGGTTGTATGGTGATAAAGCCTTACGGATATGCTATTTGGGAGTTCATGCATGATGCTCTCGACAAGATGTTTAAAGACACCGGTCACGTCAATGCATATTTCCCGCTTTTCATTCCAAAAAGTTTTTTCAGCAAGGAAGCAAGTCACGTTGAAGGCTTCGCTAAGGAATGCGCCGTCGTTACGCATTACCGCCTGATGAAAAATCCTGATGGACCAGGCATTGTGGTCGATCCGGAAGCAAAATTGGAAGAAGAGTTGATAGTGCGTCCTACTTCTGAGACAATTATTTGGGATACATATCGTAACTGGATCAAGAGCTATCGTGACCTCCCGATTCTGTGCAACCAGTGGGCTAACGTGGTGCGTTGGGAGATGCGTACCCGCTTGTTCCTCCGCACAGCAGAGTTCCTGTGGCAAGAAGGTCACACTGCTCACGCCACACGTGAAGAGGCTATGGCTGAAGCCGAGAAAATGCTCACAGTTTACGCCGATTTCGCTGAGAAATACATGGCTGTTCCGGTCATCCGCGGCATAAAGTCGGCCAACGAGCGTTTCGCTGGCGCTGTTGAGACATTCTGCATCGAGGCTATGATGCAAGACGGCAAAGCGTTACAAGCCGGCACCTCGCACTTCCTCGGACAGAACTTCGCGAAGGCATTCGACGTGAAATATCTTAATAAGGAAAACAAACTCGAGTACGTCTGGGCTACATCATGGGGCGTTTCAACACGTCTGATGGGAGCTCTCATTATGGCTCACTCCGATGATAACGGTCTCGTGCTGCCTCCAAAGGTGGCTCCAATCGAGGTGGTTATCGTTCCTATCTATAAGACAGACGACCAGCAGCAGGCTGTTCTCGACTACTGCTCAAAGATGAAGCAACGTCTTGAGGCTAAAGGACTTAGAGTGAAGTTTGACGACCGCGATACCCAGAAACCTGGATTCAAGTTCGCTGAATGGGAGATGAAGGGCGTGCCGGTACGTCTCGCAGCAGGTCCTCGCGACGTTGAGAACCAGACAGTGGAGATCGCTCGCCGCGACACCTTGACAAAACAGTCGATTTCAGAAGCCGAGATGGAAGACCACATCCTCGGATTGCTCGACGAGATTCAGGATAGCTTGTTCAACAGAGCTCTCGAATATCGCAAGGCTAACACTCACCGTGTCGACACTTGGGACGAGTTCAAGCAGGTGATCGAAAACGGCGGATTCGCCTATGCACACTGGGATGGCACCACCGAGACAGAGCTCGCCATCAAGGAAGAGACAAAGGCTACTTTGCGCTGCATTCCGCTTGACGACGACTACGAAGACGGCGTCGACGTATTCTCAGGAAAGCCTTCGAAGAGAAGAGTGATATTCGCTAAAGCTTACTAGAATTAAATCACAGAGGGAGCAATTTCCCTCTTCCGAATTCCCCATAGGTGACTTGGATATTTTCCGGGTCACCTTTATAATATATATCACCGCAGTTGTTGATTCTTGCCTCGATGCTCTCGCTGGCGCTGATATAGCAGTCGCTGGCTGACTCGGTGGTTACATGCACTGTCTTGGCATCGCAATTGCGTGCGTCGATAACGCCGTAACTCCTTTTGTATATTGCAAATGCATTGTTGTTTTCGCCGTGTATGTTAAGTTGGCTTGTGCCGTAATGATATACAACACGTAAATCGTTGCAATCGCTGATGTTTAGATTGACATCGCCCGAGCCGCCGTGGATTTCGAATCGGTAGTAGCCTGGTGAAGCAAGCTGTCCGGTGTAATTGTTTTGCGTTTCGAGGGTGCCCGACGAAGCGAAGACGAAGTTGATGATGTCCTTATAATATAAGGTGACGTCGAGTTGATATTCGTAAGGCCTGATCCAGTTGACAGAAGTGGTGTTGCTGATGGTCAGGGTGCCGTTGCTGACTTCGTTGGTGACGTTGTCGATGATGTTTTTGCCTGTTGTTATCACGATGTAGCAAGTGTCGGAGCGCACCAGAGATATGTTGATGTTATCGTTGACATACACTTCGCTGAAGTCGGGCAACTCGCGCGTTTGAGTCACGATGGGACCCACTGCCAATGGCACTCTCTTACAGGATGAGAATGCTGTAAGAAGACTTAATAATATGATAATCAATAATTTATATCTCATCTTAATTTATTCTATAACCTATTCCAAAACCAATATAATCGGCCCAGCCGTAGTGTGTGGTGAGCGCAATGGTGGCAAAAATACCTTTATAGATATTTTGCGTCATGTTCAATTTCTGGTATACACGTCCTTCGCAGAGGTCTTTGCCTGCGATATGGCATCCGAAGTTGAAGATAAACGAGGTGTTGCCGAACGATAACTCGTAGGCGGCGTTGATGCCGGGCTTAAGAATCTCGATGTCGTCGAAGGCGATGCCTTTGTGGCGCAGAACCTCCTTGTCGGTGCAGTCGTAAACGAGGTCGAAGCCTATGCCCAGTTTGCTCATCTCGGTGAGACGTTTCATGGCGTTGATTTCGAGGTTGTAGGCCGACCACGACATGCCATAGCCGAGGTATTCGTCGATATCTTTTCTCGAATATGTAAATGCGAAAAGCAACGAAATATTCTTCTTTTCCCAAGTCTTAAACTGCTGATTATCAGTTAGTTGCTTTGGTATACGCTGTTTTGGCTCATTGATGAAATATTTTGCAGCCAGTCCTGCGTGAGCGATATTCAAGCCGTTGTTAGGTGTGCGGCTTGAGCCGTTCGAAAAATGAGTAAAGCCGACGAAGGCCGACATGCCGAACCTATTGGTAATCATGCGACTATATTCAGCCGAGATGTTGATTGCGGCATTGAAATGCGAGCCGATGAAGGTGTTTTTGGGGTTTGTCTTCCTGTCGTAGATCTCCGTGAGATAGCCGAGACCAATTCCTAAATTGAAGTTTATCTGGTTTTTAGGGCTTTTCAGGCAATTGAACGTCATGTGAGGAATCAACGCGAAGGCGCGCCCGATTTCAGGTTGCTCGCCGACGCCGGTGTAAAGAAAACTCAAGCCCACGCTGGGATAGTTCGACATCGATTGCCACGATTTGCGTCCGAAAGTGACCTGTTTGATGTTGAGTTCATAAATAGGGAAATGGGCCTGGAAGACCTTCATCTCGGGATGATGGCAGATAGTGAAGCCGTAGCTGGCGCGAAATTCAATCTGAAGGTTTTTTACAAAAACGGTATCGTTTTTCTGTGCTGATAAAGTGTTGATTATCAACAAGAAAAATAATATTAGAATACTATTTTTGAAAAAATTTTTCATGGGACAAAAATAAGAAAAAAACGATAAAATAATTTGTATCTTTGCAAAAAATATTGACATGGACAAGAGATTAGAGGCTTTTAAGAGACTTTTGGACATTATGGACGACTTGCGAAAAGGCTGTCCGTGGGATAAAAAGCAGACCATTGAGAGTCTGCGTCACCTGACGATTGAGGAAACATACGAGTTGAGCGAGGCAATCTTAGCTTCTGATTATCAAGATGTTAAGAAAGAACTCGGCGATTTGATCATGCACATTGTTTTTTATGCGAGAATTGCTGATGAGCGTGGACTTTTTGATATCTCTGATGTAATAAACAGTATCTGCGACAAGCTCATCGTTCGCCATCCGCATATTTACGGAGATGTGAAGGTGGAGTCGGCAGAGGAAGTGCTGGAAAACTGGGAAAAGATTAAGATTAAGAAAGAGGGAAACAAGAGCGTTTTGGGTGGTGTTCCTGCAGGTTTGCCGCCGCTTTTGAAGGCTTATCGTATGACGGATAAAGCATCTGGTGTGGGTTTCGACTGGCCTAACAAGGAAGAATGTTGGGAGAAGGTTTTGGAAGAAATGAATGAGCTTCAGGAAGAGGTGAAAAACGATGGTCCGATTGAACGGAAAGACGAGGAATTTGGCGATTTGCTGTTTGCTCTCGTGAATTATTCAAGGTTTATAAAAGTGAATGCCGACACGGCGCTGGAGCACGCTAATGCCAAGTTTAAAAAGCGGTTTACGTATATCGAGGAGAAGGCGAGAGAGATGGGGAAGAGCGTGGCGGATATGACTTTGTCTGAGATGGATGCGCTTTGGAATGAAGCGAAAAAAGTGCAATAATTTTGTTAAACGAATAAAAATTCGTATATTTGCAGGTTAAAATGATGTAAAAATGAGTGAACTGGCGAAAAGAACGGTATTCGGGAGTTTGTTTGTGATTGTGATAATCGGAAGCATTCTTCTGGATTATTGGGCGTTTTTTGCAGTGATGCTGTTGACGGTAGTCATTGGTTCCAAAGAGGTTGGCAGGCTGATGCTGAAAGAGGAGAATAGTGGCTTGATGCCTTGGATAATGATTCTGCCGACACTCTATTATGCGCTGAGCGTCATTTTGTTCCCGATAGAGCACATCATTGGCATGATTTTGATGCTGACGCCTTTGTTGGTAGCATTGTTTTCTAAGAAATATACCTTTGAGAAAGTCGTTGTCAGTCTTTGGACCGCGATGCTTTTTGTGGCGTTGCCGTGTAAACTGATGATGGATTTTTACAGGTCGCCTGCGATATTTGTAGGTGGTAAGTATTTGTTAATCATATTGTTCTGCTTGATTTGGATAAACGATATTTTTGCTTATCTGACGGGTATGGCAATTGGAAAACATAAATTGTTTGAGCGTATTTCGCCGAAGAAGACGATAGAAGGCAGTCTGGGCGGATTGGTGATGACGATTTTGACGGCGTTTCTGGTGAATCATTTCTGGTTGCATACTATGAGCGACTTGAAAATGATGGGAATGGCCATGGTTGTTGTGGTTTTCGGCAGTCTGGGTGACCTCTGCGAGTCGATGATGAAACGTCAGGCGGGAGTGAAGGACTCGGGCAATGTGATTCCTGGTCATGGTGGCATTTTAGACAGGTTCGACGCCACGTTTTTGGCTGTGCCGTTTGTCTACTGCTATCTGATGTTGTGTTATTTTGGTAGTATATTGTTAATGTTCAAGTAAATTATCAGATCATGTATATTCATAAAAAAGGATATGGCGTTATTGCGACGGTTTTCACGGTGATGGCTCTGATTGTCGTTGTGGCGATAATGCTGCTCAATGCTTTTTTGGAAAACACGCATTGGACCATACTTGCCGGACTTATTATTATAGGTGTGATAGTGGTAGTTTGGGCGGTGTCGTTTTTCCGTGTTCCTACTAACAGGAAGATTACTCATGAGGAAAACGCTGTTGTCTCTGCTGCTGACGGTGAGATTGTCGCCATTGAGGAGATGGAGGAGAAGGAGTATTTTCACGATAAGAGGATACAGGTTTCGGTGTTTATGTCGGCTTACGACGTGCATGTAAACTGGTTCCCGATGGATGGCGTGGTGAGTTATGTGAAATATCATCCCGGAAAGAAGTTGTTTGCAATAAATCCTAAATCGTCGGAGTTGAATGAGCGTAACTCATTGGTTGTCAAGGATGCAAAGGGTAGGGAAGTGCTGTTCAGACAGGTGGCAGGTGTTATGGCGAGAAGGATTGTGTGCAATATTAAAGAAGGTGATAAGGCTGAAGTAGGTAAAGAATTCGGTATGATAAAATTCGGTTCGCGTGTCGACTTTTTCTTGCCGTGCGACGCTGATATTCAAGTGGAAAAGGGCGATAAGATTGTCGGACAGGTATCGGTTTTGGCATATTTGAAATAAAAAAATCGAAAAAATATTAGCACAATTGAAAAATTATTATTATATTTGCAAGTTCAAACTAAGAAAATTATTGTTTAACTAAATCTAAATCACATGAAAAAATTATCTTTACTTTTCGCGATGATTGCCTTCTTAGCAGGTAATGTTTTCGCACAGACCGTGATCATCGATGATGACATGGAAGCCTACACAGTTGGCAACAAGATTGCTGTCGAAGCTCAGGCAGCAGGTCACGACTACTGGACAACATGGAGCAATGCTCCCGGTGGATCAGAGGACGGTGTTGTAGCAGAAATGGGTGGTACAAAATGTGGTCATTTGACATACGGCAATGACCAGATCGTTCTTCTTGGTGGTATGGAATCAAGCCACTATGAGGTTCAGTTCGACATGTACGTCCCAACAGGCAAGGATGCTTACAACAACATTCTTCACATTTTCAATGGTTCAGGTAGCCAGTGGGCAACAGAGGTTCACTACAACCACTCAACAAATGGTACACAGATTGAGGCTGGTGGTAACACTTACACATTCACATTCCCATTCGACACATGGTTCACAGTTAAGTACGACATCGACCTTGACAACGACGTCGCTATCTTCTATGTTGGCGGTACAGAAATCTGCACATGGCAGTTCAGTAAGCAGGCCAGTGGTACAGCCGGTCAGCGTAAACTTGATGCTATCGACTTCTATCCACCATCAAGCGCTTCAGTATCAGAGTACTATGTTGACAATGTTAAATTGACTCTAATTGGTGGTGTTTCAGTTCCTCATTTGACAATTACTCCAGATGCAATTGAAGAGACAGTTCCAGAGGACGATGCAACAACAGTCGATATCACAATTGCAAACTCAGGCACAGCAATGGGTGACTGGCACGCATGGGTTGACTTCGGTCAGGGCGGTGCTGGTACACAGTCAACAGAACTCAAATATCACGATGGTGAAGCTTACACAGGCATCGGTTCAACAGGTGGTCCTTACGCTCGTGAGATGGCTATCCGTTTGCCAGGTGCAGTGTACGGCTCAGCAGCAATGGGTATGAAGGTTAATAAAGTGAAATTCTTAACAAGTTCACAATACACTTCAGCAGATAACACCTACGTATTCCGTATCTACGGTGAAGGTTTCTACAACCAGCCAGGTGAGAAACTCGCAGAAACATCAATTACATCATCAGCATTAGGCACATGGCTTGAAGCAACATTCACAGAAGACGTCTATATGACAGGTCAGACAATGTGGGCAACAGTCGGTTTGATGCAGACCGCAGGTGAATATCCATTAACAATGGACGGTGGTGAATACGGTCAGGATGCCGATGGTAACTGGCTCAGCACACAGGGCGGTTCATTCGATCACTGCTATTCAGCAGGTAGCTTCGGCGGTGCATGGTTGATCACAGTTGAATGCCAGGGCGCTCTTATCCCAGGTTCATGGGCATCACTCAGCGCAATCGAAGGTTCAATCGCTGGTGGCGAGACACAGACAGTTGTAATGACATTGAACACAATCGGTCTTGATAATGGCACATACAATGCTACACTGTTCATCGAGACAAATGATGCAGACCTCGAAGAGGTTCAGATTCCTGTGGTTCTCCATGCAGGTCCGGAAGGCATTATCGAGACAGCTGAAGGCGCATTCAACATCTATCCTAACCCAACAACAGGTATGGTGACAGTTGAAGGCGAGAACATCAGCGCAGTCGCTATCTACAGCGCAGCTGGCCAGCTCCTCAACGTTGTGACAACAACAACAGTTGACATGAGCGTCTATGGCGCAGGCGTTTACTTCTTCAACGTCATCGACAACGCCAACAATACAACAGTACAGCGCGTTGTTGTGAAGTAAGAGATTTAACGAACGAGCAGAAAAAGAAAGGACTCCTGGCGGGGTCCTTTCTTTTTTAGTTATTGGTCATTGAATTATTTGTCTTTAATCATCACGTCAATAGCTCCAACGCCAAACCTTGAGATCGAAGCCATTCTGTTCGAGGTGTTCTCGTAGTTTTTCAGCTCCTCGATAATCGCATTTTTCAAGACTCCATTACCGACGCCATGGATAAACGTAACCTTCGAATAGTCGTTTTCTATAGCACTGTCAAGCATTTTCTTGAAATAATTGATCTGAACCCTAAAGATGTCAGTGCTCGACATTCCGAGAATGTTGTCGACCAATTCTCCGATATGCAAATCAACAATCGCCTCACCCGGCTCGGTCTGATGCTTGTCGATGGCAGCCGCCTTTTTAACTATGTCTTTGTTGGCTTTCGGCTGCATCACTCCATTTTCCATAAGCTTGGCAAAATCAGTGCCTTTGCCTTTCAATGCAGTGACTGTCGACAAACAAATCATAATCGCCTTTTCGCCCAATAATCCCGATTCGACGAAGCTGCCATCCTTGAAAAACCTGCTGGTTCTCAACGAAAATGGCGCATGCAGCGGATGATAAACCGCATCGATATCATCCTGACAAAGCACCACCTGAATCACGCCTTCACACCAATGCTCAATATCGTCGCGAGATATAGCTTCCACTACAACTTTCGAGAATGGAGCAATGCTGCCGTAGTCGATATTCGCATATTTTTCGCCATCTTTCAGGTTAAAACTATACAAAGCATCGGCCGGACTGTTGTTGACCACCGCCACGTCGATCGGACCGGTGAGCAGCCACTGCTGGTCGTGAGGAATAAAGGCAAGATATATGCCTTCCTCTTCGGAGCTTCTTGCAAAACGGCGTAGTTCACTTCTGCGGGCCTCGTTTTTTGTCTCTTCAGCTATAATCTGTTGATTCTTGATCTCTTTCTGCACATTGTCGACCATCTGCTGCTGCCTGTTTGGCTGTGCGCGGAAGTCCAAAACCAGGTCGCTCATCAACACCGGCACGTTGAAGCCATCTTCAATCTCCACCTCTACCATCCTGGTGTCGATAATCTTTTTCACCACACCGCCGCCCTGATCATTCAGGAAATTAACTCTGTCGCCAACTTTAAAACTTTCCATTGTCCAATATTTTTTGCAAATATACTAAAAATCCTTAAAACTTTAAACTATAAAACTACTTTCAACTTTAAACTATCAACTCTAAACTTTTTTGTATTTTTGCAAAAAATACAAAAAAATGTTCCCTTGGGGTGACGATCGGCGTTTCAACAGCTACAACTCGTACTTTACGCGCGAGTTTGGCAGTCGTGTACAGAAAATCAGCATCGACGCGGGTTTCAGTTGTCCCAACCGAGATGGTAAGATCAGCACTGGAGGCTGCACTTTCTGCCGTAACGACGCTTTTAACCCATCGTATTGCCGTCCCGAGAAAAGCGTACGCCAGCAGATTGAAGAAGGAATAGAGTTTCACCAGCGCCGCTATCGTCGAGCAAAGTCGTATCTCGCTTATTTTCAGGCATTTAGTAACACTTATAAACCTGTCGCTGAACTCGAAAAGCTTTATCGCGAGGCTCTCTCCATCGACGGTGTCATTGGACTTGTCATAGGCACTCGGCCAGATTGTATTAGCGAGGAAATACTTGAGATGCTGAAAGATTTAAACACAACTGTCATTCTGGAATATGGAGTAGAGTCGGTTTACGACAGTACCTTGCTGCGTGTAAATCGCGGTCATGATTTTGCTACAGCGAAAAAAGCCATCGAGCTCACTCATGAATACGGTTTCCACTGTGGCGGACATTTCATCTTCGGTTTGCCAGGTGAGACTCGCGACATGATGCTTCGTGCTGCTGATGTCATTTCGGATTTACCCTTGACCACGGTGAAGTTTCATCAATTACAGATATTCAAAGACACAAAGATGGCCGATGAGTATCTTGCCAATCCCGCTGATTTTCATTTGTTTACGCTTGACGATTATATTGAATTTGTCATCGACTTCATCGAGCGGTTGAATCCGGATCTCGTTATTGAGCGCTTTGCCGGCGAGGTGCCGCCACGATATTTGGTGTCGAAGCCATGGCTCAACCTTCGCTACGACCAAGTGTTAGCTTTAATCGAAAAACGCCTTGAAGAAAGAAACACACATCAAGGTCGCTTATATTCATTCCATTAGTCTTATCAGTCCTATCATGTATATCAAATCTAACGATCTTTTCTCACAATCGAGGCCGGAATCGCTCTACGATTCCACTCCGCGGCCCATCGTCATTGCAGATAGCCTTCTTACACCCGATAACATGGGGGCCATGATACGTCTGGCCGATAACATTGGGGCCGCGGAGATGATATTTCTCGGCACCGAGCCGGCAAACAGCATCGGAAGAGTGAGAAAATGTGCTGCTTCGAGCAAAGACAACATAAAATGGTATTTCACCGAAGAGACAGACCTTCGGAAACTTGTCCCTGCAAACAAAAAAATCATCGCAATTGAGACTGCAACGAATGCTACAAACATCTATGAAACTGAGATTCCGTCAGATGTGGCTTTTATCGTTGGCAACGAGAGTCGCGGCATCCGGGAGGAAATACTGCAGCAATGCGACATGGTGGTTTACATCCCAATTCCAGGCCCCACCCGCTCGCTCAATGTTTCGCATGCAGCATCTGTGGCGTTATTTGAGTGGTATCGTCAAAAAAAGAAGTGACCCCGCCGGGATTCGAACCCGGACCGAAGGAACCGGAATCCTTAATTCTATCCATTAGACTACGGGGCCATTAGTGGAGCTGGAGGGAGTCGAACCCTCGTCCAAACAAGGAACAATTATGCTTTCTACATACTTATTCTGTTGTTGGTTTTCGAGCTGTGCAAGGAAACAGACATCCTAATCGCAACCTTATCTCCTTGAGTTTCACGACGTTGCCGGAGCTTCCGCGTCGCTATCCCGAAATTGCTGAGCACCTCGTAGCCGGACCGGAATCGGGAGGCTCCATCCGCGAGATGTCTCGTCCTCTCACCTTGTGAAAGGATGAAGCTTCAATCTACTGTACTTCGATTAAGCAGCGAGAGCGTAAGTATTTTCGCCAATTAATTTTTTGCAGTCAAGATTTACGAGCGTCACTGCGAGGCTCGGTATGCTTACATAACCCTTCTACAAGCTGTCAAAACCGGTCAGCCCCAAGCGTTATGCTTGATATTCCATCAAAAAGCGTGCAAAAGTACGAAAATTTTCCGAAATTAGAGATATTTTTTTATATCTTCATCGGAAATCGTTGAGCCACAGAGGATTACGAGTCGTCCGACGACATTCTGCAGTTCGCGTATGTTACCGCTCCAATGTTGTTTTTTCAGTTCTTCGATGGCAGCGTCGGTGAAGGTCGGTGTTGGCTTGCCCAGTTCGAGTGCCGATTTCACCACGAAGCTATTAATTAATAAAGGTATGTCGTCGAGGCGTTCGCGCAGTGGCGGCACCTTCATTATTATCATGCTGATGCGGTGGTAGAGGTCTTCGCGGAAGTTGCCTTTGGCTATCTCATCCTGGAGGTTTTTGTTGGTCGCGGCGATGACGCGGACGTCGACTTTTATCTCTTCTTCGCCGCCGACGCGGGTGATCTTATTCTCCTGGAGAGCGCGGAGCACCTTTGCCTGCGCCGCCAGACTCATGTCGCCGATTTCGTCGAGGAATAGCGTGCCGTTGTTGGCGAGTTCGAAATCGCCTTTTTTTTGTTTTATGGCCGATGTGAAGGCTCCTTTTTCGTGTCCAAAGAGCTGACTCTCAATGAGTTCAGATGGTATGGCGGCGCAGTTCACCTCGATGAAGGCGTTGTCTTTGCGTGGACTGAGTTCGTGCAGTTGGCGTGCCACGAGTTCTTTTCCCGTGCCGTTTTCGCCGAGGATGAGAACGCGTGCGTTCGTAGGTGCAACGCACTCGATCATGTCGCGCAGTTCCTGCATCGCGCCCGAAGTCCCCACCATCTCGTATTGTTTACTGACTACGGTCTTGAGTATCTTCGTCTCGTTGACCAGACGGCTTTTGTCGAGGGCGTTGCGCAGCGTGATGAGCATGCGGTTGAGGTTCATCGGCTTCTCGATGAAGTCGTAGGCTCCTTTTTTTATCGCCTCGACGGCGATGTCGATAGTGCCGTGACCTGAGATGATGATTATCGGCGCATCGGTTATTGTCTTCGCCTTCACGAGAAACTCTATGCCGTCCATCTGAGGCATCTTGATGTCGCAAAAGATGGCATCGAAAGTCTCTTTGTCGAGAAGAGGCAATGCCTCGATAGCGGAGGCGGCGTCGGTGACGGTGAAGCCTTCGTTTTCTAGTATGCCTCCCATTGAACGTCGGATGGCGGGCTCGTCGTCGATTATCAGTACCTTTGACATTAGAAGTTAGGTTTTAATGCGGATTTCTTATAGAAGTCATCGATGATTCTCACAGCTTCGTCAACGTCATCGACAAGATGGAAGAGGCTCAACTCGCTCTCATTTATCACTTTGTTCTCGAGGAGAGTGGTTTTAAACCAGTCGACGAGACCTCCCCAGAATTCGGTGCCCATCATTACGATAGGGAAATGCGTTATTTTACTGGTTTGGATGAGCGTCAGAGCTTCTGACAGCTCGTCGAGAGTGCCGAAGCCGCCAGGAAATGCTATGAATCCTTGGGCGTAACGAGTGAACATCGTCTTACGGATATAGAAATAGTCGAAGTTGATGCATTTGTCGTTGTCGATATATGGATTTGAATGCTGCTCGTGAGGTAGCACGATATTGAGTCCTACGCTTTTACCTCCTGCTTCGTGGGCGCCTCTGTTTCCTGCTTCCATGATGCCCGGGCCGCCGCCAGTGATGACGCCGAAACCTTTCTGGACGAGCTTTGATGCCGTCTCGGTGGCCATCTGATAGTATTTGTTGGACTCTTTTAGACGTGCGGAACCGAAGATGGCGACACATGGCCCGATGCGCGACAGTGTCTCGTAACCATTGACAAATTCTGACATTATCTTAAACACCGACCAGGAGTCGTTGGCTTTGACAGTGCTCCATTTTCTGTCTTCGATAGCCTTTTTTATTTTATCTGCAAAATTCATGATGACATAGTTTATTTTGCAAAGATACAAATAAAGTTTATTGGTTATAGT
>LUZN01000037.1 GCA_001603665.1 Bacteroidales bacterium Bact_22 | reverse complement strand
TTTTAAACATTCTTTCAACATTTCGTCCATCGGCTCGTATAACGGATAGAACGCCTCGTCACCAAAAATGTTCCTCGCCACGTATGCTTTGAACAGCTGATCGGTTTTCGCTTTAGCCACATTTTTCTGCTCTTCAGTGCCGGTGATGTTCTTCTCTTTCGCCTCTTTCAAGATTTCGTTCCACATCTTATCGGTGAACTTGAAACTCTTGTCGAAATTCCTTTCGTCGCCATATCTCAAAATCTCATCGCGATGAGCGTCGGAATAGTCGAATGCATACTGATACACTATGCTCGCGTTGACGATCTTGTTGAAGAAATATTCTGTCGAGTCCTGTTTCAGCGGCACGTAGATGTCGGGCATGATGCCTCCGCCACCGTAGACGGTCTTGCCTCCCGGTGTGATATACTTCAACGAGTCGGCAAAATGAATGCTGTCGGCGCTGAACATCTCGCCGGAGTCATACCTGTCGTATGCCTCGAGGATGTATTTCTCCCTGTCGCCGTCATAAGGCTTCTGTATGCAACGTCCCGTCGGAGTGTAATAACGTGCCACGGTGAGTCTCAAGCCTGCTCCATCGCCGAGGTCGAACTGCTCCTGCACCAGGCCTTTACCGAACGAACGGCGTCCGATGATGGTTCCTCTGTCGTTGTCTTGAAGCGCGCCGGCCACTATCTCGGAGGCTGACGCTGACCCTTCGTCGATCAACACCTTGACAGGCGTGTCTTCCAACATACCGTGCCGGCGCGCGAAGATGTACTGCCGGTCGCGGTGTTCGCCTTGGGTGTAGACGATGAGACTTCCCTTAGGCAGGAACTCGTCGGCGATCTCCACCGCCTCGGAGAGATAGCCGCCACCGTTGTCGCGAAGGTCGAAGATCAATTCCTTCATGCCTTGCTTCTGCAGCTTCTTCACCGCGTTGACAAACTCCTTGTGCGTGGTGGCGTTGAACTTCTGCAGTTTGATGTAACCCGTCGTGGCGTCGAGCATATAAGCCACGTCGACACTGTAAGTCGGGATGACATCTCTAGTAATTGTGAAGTCTAAAAGCCCGTCGACGCCACGACGGAACATCTTCACGTCGACCTTGGTGCCGCGCGGACCCTTGAGGAGCTTCATCACCTTATTATTATTAATGCTGACACCTGCCACGAGGCTGTCGTTGACGTACACAAGCCTGTCGCCAGCCTTGATGCCGACCTTCTCCGACGGTCCGCCCTTGATGGTGCTGATGATGGTGACGGTGTCTTTCTCGATCCTGAACGTCACACCAATGCCCTCGAAGCTGCCTTGCAGGTCCTCGTTGACTTCCTCAAGCACCTCGGGCTCGAAATACTCGCTGTGCGGGTCCATCTTGTCGATGACGGTGTTCACCGCCTCGACTTCCAGTTTTTTGACGTCGACAGTGTCAACATATTCATTTTCAAGCAGATAAAACACCTTGTCGACCAAATTCATATCGCTGCCTCTGTTGATAAAGGTCTTGTTCGCATTGTTCGAACGCGAAATGATGATGCCCAGCAGCACGCCGAAAGCGACGGCCAAGGCAAGGTAGACAGGTGCTAAGTGCTTGTGTTTCATCATATTGCCGCGCTTGACAACTCGATGTTAGGATTCAGCCTTCTGAACAAGCCCTGAAGCACTGTGCCCGGACCGACCTCGATCACCTGGTTGACACCGGCGGCGATCATGTTTTCCATAGTCTGTGTCCAGCACACAGGTGCTGTGAGCTGCTTGATGAGGTTAGCCTTGATGATCTCAGGGTCGTTCACCGCCTGACCTGTAACATTCTGATACACAGGGCAGATGCCTTTCACGAACTTGGTCTTCTGGATAGCCTCGGCTAGCTCAGTGCGTGCCGGCTCCATCAGCGGGCTGTGGAATGCGCCACCCACCTTCAGCGGCAGAGCGCGTTTTGCGCCGGCTTCTTTCATCTTCTCGCAAGCAATCTCGATGCCTTTCACGCTGCCCGAGATGACCACCTGACCAGGACTGTTGAAGTTGGCCGGTACCACCACCTCGTCGATTGATTCGCAAATCTGGCGAATCTTCTCGTCGTCGAGGTTGATGATGGCCGCCATGGTGCCCGGGTTGGCGTCGCAGGCCTTCTGCATGGCCATGGCACGCTGCGACACGAGCTTCAAGCCGTCTTCAAAAGTCAGAGTCTGGTTGGCAACCAAGGCTGAGAACTCACCCAACGAGTGTCCGGCCACCATGTCGGGTTTGAAATCGTCGCCCAACATCGTTGCCAATATCACTGAATGCAGGAAAATCGACGGCTGCGTGACCTTAGTCTGACGCAGGTCCTCGTCGGTACCCTCAAACATTATCTCTGTTATGTTGAATTTCAGGATATCATTGGCTTTGTTAAACATTTCCTTTGCCTTCGGGAATCTCTCGTAGAGATCTTTTCCCATTCCTACAAATTGAGCTCCTTGTCCAGGAAATACATATGCTTTCATAAAAAATTAATGTAAATTTGTTCCAATTAAATTTAAAAATTCCGCTCTTGTCTCGCCGCGCTCGAAAGCACCGACAAAATCTGATGTCGTGGTGACCGAGTTAAGCTTCTGCACGCCTCTCATGCACATGCAGAGGTGACGTGCCTCGATGACGACAGCCACTCCCAGCGGATGCAGTGCCTCGTTGATGGCTTCCTTGATCTGGGTGGTGAGACGTTCCTGCACCTGCAGACGGCGCGCGTAGACCTCGACCACTCTTGCAATCTTGCTCAGTCCTGTGATGTATCCGTTAGGGATATATGCCACGTGTGCCTTTCCTATGAACGGAATCATATGGTGTTCGCACATCGAAAACAGCTCTATGTCTTTGACTATCACCATCTGACGGTAGTCTTCCTTGAATCTTGCCGAGAGCAGAATCTCCATCGGATCCATGCTGTAACCCTGTGTCAGAAACTGCATCGATTTCGCCATGCGTTTTGGAGTCTTCAGAAGGCCTTCTCGATCAGGGTCTTCGCCCAAAAGTTGCAGAATGGCTCTGTAGTGTTCCATCAGTTTCTGCGTACGCTCAGGATTATAATGCTCGATTTTCTCGTAACCGATAATTTCGTTGTTATTCATTCGTTTTTCTTATCTTTTTTTGCGAGTTTATAAGTCTCAAAAATGCTGTAAACCAGGTAATAGACGAGGAATGTCACCGCAAAACGCTTGGCGTCGTCCTTAAAACTGATGGCGTAAATCAAAATTATTGTCAGATATATCACCATTTTCGCCACCGTAGCGCCCATGTAGAAGTTGGTGAACCTGCGCATGTCTTTCTTTTTCGCCTTATCGGCAAAACAAAAAACTATCATACTCACGATGAAGAAAAACCCGACTATTGCCGGCCACCATACCGTGAGCTGGGCACGCATGAACACCGACGCCACTATGACCACCAGCGTCAGTATACACAGCTGTTTTACGAATTTGTTCATTTCTTAGGAGTTTCAGCCACTTTCTGCGACATATCGCATTTGCCTGTGAAGATGGCGCCCACCTCGATGAACAGCTGCTTGGTGTAAAGTTCCACCTCGAGACGAGATGTCGACTTCAAGGTTGTCAGTTCTTCGACTCTCACTGTGCCTTTCACGCGGCCAGAGATGTCGGCGCTGTTGCATACGATGTCGCCTTCGACTATGCCTTGCTGTCCGATGACGACTTTGCCAGTCGATTTCATCGTTCCGATGATGGTGCCGTCGACGCGGATGTCGCCAGTTGCGGTGATTTCACCTTTGATGGTTGTGCCGTTACCGATAAGGTTGTTTCTTACAGGTGATTCTTGATTGTTTGAACTCATAGCTTTATTTGTTATATTGATGCCAGAAATCCAGATATTCTTCTACGTTTTTCTCTTGGTAGAAGATAGGATAATTCGACACCGAGATAATTAATACCTTATAATTGTCAGGATCTATGCCGCCGAAGATATAATCGGTGAGGAACATAGACGTCTGATAGTCAATGGCTTTGTTGACATTATCAAATTTCTCGATGGTCAGCATGGAGTCGTCTTTGTTGAGCATTATGTTTTTGATCTTCAGCTGATCCATACGGAAATTGTTCTTGTTGAAGTCGCTGATACGCACCTTCAACGGGTTGGTACGCACCTTCTTGTTGGCTATCACAAGCACGAAATACTCGTCGTTAGGCCTGAATGTGTAAGGCGACTCTTTCTCCACCACTTGCTCGTCTTTCGGACGTGCGCTCTCGATGTTCAGACCGAGGTTGTACATGTCGTTGGCTTTCAGCAGCACATCCAATGCAAACGGCTTGATGCTGCTCTGCGGATATGTCTGAATGAGTCGGAGAAGCGAGTAGGCCATAGAGTCGACCACTTCGACGTAACCCAGCGATATGGCGTTCAGGAACTCGAAGCGCGGCATGTAAAGCGTGTCGTCGAGATACTGCTGGCGGGCTTTCTTCACATTCATCATAACACGCTGATACTGACCGTTTTGATAAGCCTCAAAGGTCTTGGCGTAAAGCTGCTCAGCCTCGGCGCCTCGCTCATAAGCCTTGATGAAATATTCAGGATCGAGGATGATCTTAGCCTGATTTGAATCGGGATATTTCGTCAAGACAAGGTTTTTGTATTTATCAGCATCGGCGGTCTCGTTGCGGCTGCTATGCATTTTATAGAGGTAATACCAGGCCGACACCTCGTTGCTGTTGTCGGGATAGCGTTCGGTGAGCTCGGTGTAAGCCTCTATTGAATGCGGGTAGTCCTGAAGGTCGCTGTAGTATATGAAGCCGAGGTTGTTGAGAGCCTCCGCGATCTGCTGGTTAGCCTGGTCTTTAGCGCTCTGCGTGAAAGGAATCTGTTTCAGATAATAGCCGCGGTCGAGAGGCGTATATTGTGCGGTGTCGTTTTTGATCTCCATCGCCTGCAAGTAGTTGGCGCGTTCTTCGTCGCTCAGCATTGCGATCTCTTCTTCTGAAAGTTCTTCAAGGTTCTCCTCTTGATCCTGAATCAGGCTCTGCTTGTTAGAGATAAACCAGTAGTCTTCGAGCATGCGGTTGCCCCACTTCGTCTTGAAGTCGTTCATGCCGCGGTTACGGGTGACGGTGTTGTAGAAATACCAATTGCCTTCGTTGGCGTCGGGCATAGTGTTGGTAGGCTCGTTGCCGCCGTTGAGGGCTATCTGTTTCTGTATCTCGCGCTGTTCTTCGAGTCGTCTCTGCTCCTCCTGATAGTCGGCAATCACCTTGTCGATGATCTCGTTACGGTGAATCGAGTCCATGTCGGCAAGTCGCAGCAGGCTGTCCTGAGTCTTATACACTGTGAGGTTGCTCACGAGGTCGGTGAGCATCACTGAGAGGTTGAGCAGGCTGTCGTAGCCGGGGTAGGTGCGGTCCATCGTCATCACGGCGGTGTCGTAGTAGGCCTGACTGAGGATGTAGTCGTTGTTGCTGAACAGTATGTTTGCCGCGTCGAGCGACGATTTTATCTTTTGTGCGTTGTTGTTGGTGCTTGCCGCCACTGATTTTCTCAGATATTTCACTCCGTCGGCCACGTTGCTGTTGTCGAGTGCCACGTCGGCCATGGCGTAGTAGATGCGATCCTTGAAGTTGGTGTTCTTGCGGTCTTTGAGCATCTTGTTGAGCATCTTCATGATGGTGGCGGTGTCGGCGTCGTAGCAGCGGGCGAGGTTCATCTGTGCCTCGAATGTCATCTCGTATGACGGGTGTTTGCGGATGACGTTTTTATACTGCTCGGTGGCGCGGGGCTTGTCGCCATGTTTCTGGTAGATCTGACCGAGGATGAACATCGCGCGGCTCTTGTAGTATTTGCCGCGGGTGGTGATGAGGGCGCTACGCAGATATTTCACGGCTTCGTCTTCATTGCCCATGGCGATGTAATAGTCGGCATACACCAGGTCGATGTTGGTGCGCACGTAACGCGGAATCTTCTCGTCTTCGTTGTCCATTGCCACGAGTATCGACTGCAGCATGGCTTCAGCTTTCTCAAACTGTTTTGTGGCGATGTAAGTCTTTGCGAGCCAGAGAGTTGCTGTCCATCGGTCGGCGCTGTTGCGGTATTGTGTAGCTGCGTAATCGAAGGTGCGGCGCGCGGGCACGTAGTCTTGTTTGTAGAAATGACCCTTACCCATGTCGATGAAGGCGTCGTCGATCCAGCGCACGTATTCGGTGTTGTTGAAGCGCATCGAGTGTTTCTGGATGCAGATGGCGTCCTTCTCGATGGTGCGGTCCATGGCTGAGTACTGTGCCAGGGCGTTTTCTTTGGTGCCGTAGTTAAACACCGGCAGCGTCTTGGTGTAGTCGTCCTGAGCCGCCTCGCGGAGCGCTTTTTCGCCGTTTTTCATGCTCTCGTTGCCGTTCCACCACACATTGTAATGGCTTGTCATGTTATGCCACACGCGTCGGTTCCACTTGTTTTTCTTTGTGGAGCACGATGCTAACATTATGATAGTCAGCAAGATAGTTAAAAATCCGAATACTCTATATGATTTAACTCTCATTTCTTTCTTTGCCTAATATCCGAAACTGCAAAAATAACAAATTCGTTGGTATAACGGGCTTTTTTTCAAAAAAATTATATATAAGTGCAATAATTTGACAAATTTTTTGTATTTTTACAAGCTGAATAAAAGGCTATTTTTTGAATGGAAAATTTTATTGTATCGGCACGAAAATACAGGCCATCGACATTTGACAGCGTCGTGGGTCAACAGGCCATCACCTCGACCTTGCAGAATGCCATACGCACCAACACTTTGGCGCAGGCGTTCCTGTTTTGCGGCCCACGTGGTGTGGGTAAGACCACCTGTGCGCGTATTATGGCGAAGACCATCAACTGCCTGAATCCTACCGAGGATATGGAGGCGTGCAACGAATGCGAGTCATGCGTGAGTTTCAACAACAATGCGTCGTTCAATATCTTTGAACTCGACGCCGCTTCAAACAGCGGCGTCGACGACATCCGAGCTCTCATCGACCAGGTGCGCATCCCTCCTCAGATAGGTAAATACAAGGTGTATATCATCGACGAGGTCCACATGCTGTCGAGCTCGGCTTTCAACGCATTTTTGAAGACCCTCGAGGAGCCGCCTGCGTATGCCAAGTTCATACTTGCCACGACTGAGAAGCACAAGATCCTGCCGACGATCTTGTCGAGGTGCCAAATCTTTGATTTTAAACGTATTACGGTTGAAGACATCACCAAACATCTGCAGAACATCGCCGCCAAGGAAGGCGTGACGGCAGAGGAGGAGGCGCTCAACATCATAGCGCAGAAGGCCGACGGAGCGCTGCGCGACGCGCTGTCGATTTTCGACCAGATGGTGAGCTTCTCGGGTAATAATATAACGTATAAGGATGTCATCAACAACCTCAATGTGCTCGACTACGAGTATTACTTCGGGATGGTGGAGAACATTCTGGCCAACGACATCAACTCGGTGCTGCTGTTGTTGAATGAGGTTATGAACAAGGGTTTCGACCCGCAAAACTTCATCCAGGGCATGGCGAACCATCTGAGGAACTTGCTGTTAGGCAAGGACCAGCGCGTCGTGGATCTGATGGAGGTGAGCAACCAGCTCAAAGCCCGCTACGCCAAGCAGGCTGAGCGGTGCAGCACTGATTTCCTGCTGAAGGCACTGGATATCGCCAACGAATGCGACATCAACTTCCGTAGTGCGAATAACAAGCGGTTGCATCTGGAGATAGCGTTGCTGAAGATGGTGCCACAACAACTGGTACAGCCGATGCAGCAGTCTATACAGCAGCCGATACAACAACCGATTCAGCCTCAACCTCAGGTTCAGCAGGCGCCGCCGCAGCCTGTTGTAGGGACGTCGCATGCGGCGTCCGTGCCGGAAAAACCGGCCGAGAGACCTGTCGAAAAGCCTGCTGAGAAACCTGCTGCGGCGGCGCCGGTCCAGCGAGTGAAACGAGCTGGAACGATATCGATTCTCGACGAGGGGACGAAGAAAAAAGCCGAAGAGGCTCCGATGGAGGATAAAAACAGCCCTTTTACGCAGGAGATGCTGGTCGAGGCGTGGAAGAAGTTCGGTGAGACACGCAAAAACAAGTCGCCGAATTTCGTGGCCGGCATCTGCAAATACGAACCCACGCTGAAAGACGACTCGGAGATACATTATCAGATTGATAACATATTGGTTATCAAAGATGTAGATAACATGGGAGCGTTGCGCGAGTTTCTCATAAAAGAGCTCGACAACAACCAGTTTAAGATGGTGCATCACATAGTCGAGAAGCCGAAGGAAGAGGTGGCATACACCGACCGCAGCCGTTTCGAGAAGATGGCGGAGATGAATCCCAACGTCATAACACTTAAAAAAGGTCTCGGCCTTAACATCGACATATGAGTTTCAAGAAATGGTTCGGTCGTAACTACCTCAAAATGAGAGGCTTCACCTTCGTCGGACAGTTTCCCGAAGGGGTGAAAAAAAGCGTCATCATCGAGGCACCGCACACCTGCATCGAAGACTTCGTGATAGGTCGCTGTTTCTTCTGGATGGAAGGGCGCCAAGTGAAGTTTCTGGTGAAGAAAGAATTCTTCGAAAATCCCATATTACGCTGGGGATTACGAAGGATGGGCGGCATCCCCGTCGACCGCAGCCGTGGAAACAATATGGTGGCAAAGACGGCCGTCGTCTTCCATCGATACGACGAGATACATGTCGTCATCACTCCCGAAGGCACCCGCAAGCGTGTCGAGAAATGGAAACGCGGTTTCTATTACATAGCAGAACTTGCAAAAGTGCCTGTAGTGCTGGCGTTTATCGACTTCAAGACAAAACGTTGCGGCTATGGCCCTTCGTTCATGCCGAGCGGCGATTTCGATAAAGATTGGCCGATGATTGAGGATTTTTACCGCGGGATGCAAGGCAAGACGCCCGGAAGGTTCAATTTGGAATGAATTTTTAGAAAGCAGATGAAGAAAAATTGGTTTAAAAATTTCAAGAGTAAGTTTAAAATCGTCATCATACATCCCGACACGTATGAGGAAAAGGGCGGTTTTAACATGAGTAAGATGAAAATCACCACTTGGATAATCGTCTACTCTTTGATACTCATAACTGTAACCACATGTCTGATATTCTTCACTTCGCTGCGCGAATTCATCCCTGGCTACACCGACGCCACCCTCGACCGACGCGTCTATAACATGGAACACCGCGCCGACTCCATCGAAGAGGTGTTTCGTCAGAAAGACCAGTATATAGAGAACCTCAAGCGAATCATCAACGATGAGAACACCGACATCGACAGCATCAGGGTGATGTCGCAACTCACCATCGGCGACCCTTATCTGGCCACCAAGAACTTTGAGATGCCGATGTTTTTCGTGCCTATCAACGGTCTGGTGACGAATCGTTTCAATGCCAACAAAAAGCATTACGGTGTCGATGTGGTAGCTGGCGCCGATGCCGTCATCAAGGCCACCGCCGACGGCACCGTCATCTTCTCAGATTGGAGTTACGAAGGAGGCTATACCGTTGGTATTCAACATGATAGCAACATAGTGTCGGTCTACAAACACAACGCCACGGTGCTGTGTCGTCAGGGCGACATGGTGAGAGCCGGCGACGCTATTGCGGTGCTCGGCGGCGGTGGCAGCACGTCAACAGGTCCGCATCTTCATTTCGAATTGTGGTTCAAAGGCATGCCTCTTAACCCCGAAAATTACATCTCTTTTGAAGGAAAATAAAATTTTCTGACCTTAATACCATTATTTTTCGTATTTTTGCACTTTTAAATTTTTATTAAAAGAAAGAAAGAGAAAAATGACGGTTTTAATAAAAATCATACAGCTTCTTTTAGCCCTCTCGATACTCGTAATCATCCATGAATTCGGGCATTTCATCGCATCGCGTATTTTTGGAGTGAGAGTCGAGAAGTTTTATATGTTTTTCGACTGGAAATTCTCGATTTTCAGATGTAAAAAGGTGAACGGAGCGTGGAAATTCAAGTTTTTCTGCAAAAATGAGCCCGAAAAATACATCAAGGTTGGTGACACCTACGAGAAGATCGACATAAATACTCTTCCGGAAGACGACTGGCGTCGCGACGAGAGTTCAACGGAGTTCGGACTTGGATGGGTGCCGCTCGGCGGTTACTGCAAGATTGCGGGAATGATCGACGAGTCTATGGACCAGGCGCAGATGGCACAGGAGCCGCAGCCGTGGGAGTTCCGCACCAAGCCGGCATGGCAGCGTCTCATCATCATGATAGGAGGTGTGTTTATGAATGTGGTGCTCGCCTTCCTCATCTACATAGGACTGATAGCAAGCTACGGCGAGCAGTATATCTCGACCGCTGAAGTCAACAAATACGGCATCACTGTCGACAGCCTGGGCTACAATCTCGGTCTGCGCGACGGCGATAAGATTCTCAACGTCGACGGCCGATATGTCGAGGATTTCAGCCAGATTCCTATGGTTTTGCTTCTTGAAGACACGAAATACATCGACGTGGAGCGCGATGGCGACAGCATGCGCGTGGAGCTCCCCGCCGACGCTGTGAATCAGATGATTAAGGCTCGCACCACCTTCTTCAGCATGCGTATGCCTTTCGTGGTGGGCGGCTTTGCCAACGGCTCGTATGCCGCGAAGGCAGGAATGGTCGAACGCGACCGGATCATCGGCATCAACGAGGTGCCGACGCCTTATTTCCAAGACTTTAAGAAGGCTATCGGCGACTACCGCGACCAGGATGTGGCCATGCTTATCGTCCGCGACGACGACACCATCACCATGACGGTGCACGTGGGCGGCGATGCTACGATAGGAGTGTATGCCGCGCAGATGCTGGAAGTCTCGACAAAAGAATACACCTTCTGGCAGTCGATACCACGCGGTTTCAAGAAGACGGGCAAAGAGCTGAGCGACTATTGGAAACAGCTGAAACTCATCGTAAAGCCTAGCACTGGCGCCTACGAGAGCCTCGGTGGCTTCATAGCCATCGGAAGCATCTTCCCCGACAGCTTTATCTGGGAGCAGTTCTGGCGTATGACAGCCTTCCTGAGCATCATCCTCGCGGTGATGAACATACTCCCGATACCGGGACTCGACGGCGGTCACGTGCTGTTCCTCATCTGGGAAGTGGTGACAGGCCGCAAGCCAAGCGACAAATTCCTCGAAAGAGCCACGACGATAGGGTTCATTTTCCTTCTCATGCTGCTGATTTACGCTAACGGCAACGATATCATAAGGCTTTTCCGATGACAATTATTAATAAGGTGATGCAATAAATTGATAAACAAGGCGTTATAATAGTCAATGCATAAGTTAAAATACATATCGTTTTTGGTGATTAACATATTGGCGATCAATGTGTTAAGAGCACAACAGGCGCCTATGTTCACCTATTACGAAAATTCTTATGCAGTGATCAATCCGGGCTATTACGGCTTGAGTGAAGGCGTCAACGCCATGGGTATCTACCGCAACCAGTGGGCAGGTTTTAAAGACGATTTCACCGGCGAGGTAGTGTCACCTGTCACGTTTTTGGCTTCTGCCGACATGCCTATCAAGGTGTTGGGTGGCGGTGTCGGTCTTTCGTTGATGAAGGACGCTCTGGGTTTTGAGAACAACGTAGCTGTAAACATCGGTTATTCGTATCATCTCGACCTCGGTCCGGGTACCTTGGGTATCGGTCTGGCCTTTAGTCTGGACAACCGGACCGTCGATTTCACGAAGGCACATCCGTTGGACGAGAACGACCCTGTCATCCCGACGAAGGAGCAAAGCGACATGTTGGTCGATTTTAATTTAGGTTTGTTTTATACCGTTCCTGAGACGTTTTACGTGTCGTTGTCGTCGACGAGTCTGCTCGAGAAAAAGGGTAAGGCGCTTGAGGGCAAATCGTCGACAAGTGCAAGTTTTGTTGGCGATCGAACGTTTTATCTCGCTGCGGGATATGAGTATCAGTTTTTCAATCCTAAGTTCAGATTGAACCCTTCGATGATGATACTCAGCGATATCGCTTCGACACAAATTAACGTAGGAGCGCGATTTTGGTACAATAATAAGATAGCTTTTGGCGTTAACTACAGACATCGCGAGTCTGTCGACGTGCTTGTTGGCTTTGTGTTTAAGGGAGTTCAGATCAATTACGCGTATGATATCAACACTATGGGGCTGAAGTTACACGGTTCGCACGAGGTTTCGATCAGTTATAACTTCAAATTGGATTTGGATAAACAGCCTCGTATCTATAAGAGTATCAGATACTTATAGAAATTGTTGATAAAAAAATAACGAAGTTGAAATGTTTTTGTCGAAAATTGAGAAAAAAAATATACTTTTGGACACTTTTTTAAAAAGGAAATAATGATGAAAAAGTTTTTGGTAATTAGCCTAGTAGCATTGATGCTTGTCGGATGCGGATCAAGCAGTAATTCCAGCAGCAATCAAGGAGAATTGGTAGGCGTCAGAAAGAAGTCAAAGCCGTTTTATCAACCCGACCCGTACGGTATGGTGTTTGTCCCTATGGGCAGCTTCACCATGGGTGCCGGTGGTCAGGATATTGCAGGAACGAGTTTCTCGCAGCCTAAGACCATCTCCGTTTCGGCTTTCTTTATGGATGAGACTGAGATTACAAATAACGAATATCGTGAATTTGTGAATTATGTCCGCGACTCGTTGGCCCGCACATATCTTGGCGAGGTTGAGCCCGACAAGTATCTCATCACTCAGAATAAGAAGACAGGCGAGACTTACGACACGCCTATCCTCAACTGGGAGGAGAAGATCGACTGGCACAGCGACGACGAGCAGTACAGAGAGGCTCTTGAGCAGCTGTACATCCCGGAAGGCGAGCGTTTCTACGGAAAGAAAGAAGTCGACGCCAGAAAGCTCATCTATCATTACAGCTATATCGACTACAGAGCAGCTGCGAAGAAAGAGTTTGTGGAGGGTGCCGACTATCGTAACGGTGCTTTCGCCAACCGTCCGCAGGGCTCGACCGACCGTTCGGTGTTTGTGCATAACGAGGACATCAACATCTATCCCGACACTTTGGCATGGATCTACGACTACTCGTATGCTTTCAACGACCCGTTGACAGAGAAATATTTCTGGCATCCGGCCTACGACAACTATCCTGTTGTGGGTGTCAACTGGAGACAGGCTAACGCTTTCTGCGCATGGCGTACCGATAAGCTCAACAAATACCTCTCAAAGCATAAAGGTCAGGCAGGACTTTCGGAGTTCCGTCTGCCTACCGAGGCTGAGTGGGAGTGGGCAGCACGCGGCGGTCATCAGCTGACTCCATATCCATGGGGCGGCCCATACGCACGCAACGAGAGAGGCTGTCTGAAAGCCAACTTCAAGCCTTCGCGCGGTAACTACATCGCCGACGGCGGCCTCACCACAGTGGTGGTGGCACATTATCCGGCCAACGACTGGGGCTTGTACGACATGGCAGGTAACGTGTCGGAGTGGACATCGAGCGCTTTCGACCCATCGGCTTACAACGTGATGTGGGACATGAACCCGCAGTACAGCTACAATGCCAGCGAGAACGACGACCCGGTGATGAAGAGAAAAGTGGTCCGTGGCGGTTCGTGGAAAGACATCGCCTACTACCTCGAGGTGACGACTCGTAGCTACGAGTATCAGGATACAGCGAAGTGCTACATCGGCTTCCGCTGCATACAGCCTTACCTCGGCCGTCAGAAAGGCGACAACCCGTCAAAGTCATCAAGGGTTTACAATTAATCGTCATTCAGAATAAAGAAAATAGAATTAAAAAATTACAGATATGACATTTAAAGAGTTTTCAGAAAGCAAGAAGTACAAAAACTTCATGGCTAAGGTTTATGGTATTGGTGCATCCATCGTTTTGGTTGGTGCTTTGTTCAAACTTACCCACATGTCGTTGTTCGGCTGGTCGGGTGCAGCAAACACAATGCTGACACTCGGTCTGTTGACAGAGGCTATCATTTTCTTCTTCTCAGCATTCGAGCCGGCTCACCTCGAGCCAGACTGGAGCTTGGTTTATCCAGAGTTGTGGGACCTCTACCACGGCGACGGCCCGGTGGCACAGCCTAAGAAACCTGGTGCGAGAACAGCACAGGGCGGCACCGTCAGCAGCGACGCTATCACAGAACAGCTCAACGAGATGTTTGAAAAGGCTAACATCAACGCAGCTACGATGGAACGTCTCAGCCAGGGTCTGAACCGTCTCGGTGAAAACGCAGCTAAGATCGCCGACGTGAGCGATGCAGTGGCAGCCACAAGCAACTACACCAAGGCTATGAACAAGGCTTCAGAGACAGCCATGGAACTCGATGCACAGATGTCGAAGACAGCCACCAACGCAGCAATGTTCAGCGACACAAGCAGAAAGATGAACGACACAATGGCTCTTTACATCGAGAAAGTCAATGCATCTGCAAATTCAACAGATACACTTAATCATCAACTCAACGACTTGTCGAAACGCATGACAGCAATGAACACCGTTTACGGTAACATGCTCAATGCAATGAATATTAAGGCTTAAGTTTTTTAGGAAAATGGCAGCAGCAAAAGAAACCCCTAGGCAGAAGATGATAGGTATGATGTACCTCGTCCTCACTGCTCTGTTGGCATTGAACGTCTCGGCCGACATCCTCGATGCTTTCGCCATCGTGAACGACGGTCTGGAAAAGACAAACGCCAGCGTTGAGAACAAGATTGAGGACTACTACAACATCTTCGAGCAACAGTATATCAAACAACCTGAAAAGGCGCGTGATTATTGGGAGAAAGCTAATGAGATCCGTGTGAAGACCGACGAAATCATTAACTTCATCGAAAAAGACATCAAGGTGCCTATGGTTTGTGAGTCGGAAAGCATCACTGAAGACGAACTGTTGAGCAATACAAACACAAAGGATGCTCTTATCAGAAACATCGAGAAGACAGATTCGAAAAACCGCCGTGTTTTCTACGAATTCGACCTTAACAACATCGATGCTAAAGATAAATACGACGCAGCAACCAACTTCATGATCAACAAAGGTAACGCCAAGGTCTTGAAAGAAAAAATCCAGCAGTACCGTGAGTTTGTCGTGAACACCGTTGAATCAGCAGGTATAACAAACTATAACAAATATGTCGGACTTCTCACCGACGTTGACCATAACGGCAACAAGATCATCTACACCGACAACGACGGACAGGAGCTGAGCTGGGAAAACAAGAACTTCGAGCACATCATCCTCACCGCTGAAATCGCTATCTTAAATAAGATCGTAGGTGAGATTCAGACAACGGAATACGACGCCATCACCGCTTTGTACAAGCAGATCGGCTCATCCGACTTCAAGTTCGAATCGGTGCAGGCACGCGTCATCCAGAAGAGCGACTACATCATCAAAGGTCAGAACTACGAAGCTGAGATCTTCATCGCGGCAGCCGACACCTCGAAGGCTTTCGACGTGAAGTATTTCATGGGCACCAACGACTATAACAAAGCCAAGGGTAATCCGGTGACACTGAACAGTAAGGAAGGTAAGGTCATCCTGAGCTTCCCGACAACCAGCGTGGGTGTGCACCAGTATGCCGGTCGCATCGAGATCCCTCGTCCAGACGGATCGATGGCTTACTACGACTTCAACGAGTCGTTCCAGGTGGCTCCGCCGTCAGCGACAGTGGCTCCTACCAAGATGATGGTGATGTACGAAGAGCTTCAGAACCCTATCTCGGTGTCAGCCCCGGGCTTCACCGGCAGCGATATCACTATCAGCGTCGATGGTGGTAAATTCACCAAAGACAACAGCACCGAAGGCGGATATTTCGTCGAGGTGAACAAAGGCGTTAAGGTGGTGAAGGTGAGAATCAACGCTAAGGATGACAAAGGTAAGGTTATCGACCTCGGAACACAGGAATTCCGCGTGAAACAGGTGCCTGACCCGGTCATCAAGATCGGCGATATCACAGGCGGTAAGGTAGAGAAAGAGGTGCTTCTGAGCATCGGCAGAGTGATGGCAGTGATGAAAGACTTCGACTTCGAAGGCTTCAACTACACCATCGACCACTACACTGTTTCAACTTATAGAGGAACATTCATCGATAAAAATAATAATGGAGCTAAGTTTAACCCTGACGTCGTGGCTTTGATCAGCAACGCACAGTCGGGACAGCGTATCCAGTTCCAGGACATCTACGTGAAGAGTCCTAAGGGCGAGATAAGAAACGTAGGCTCAATAAACATTCAAATAAAGTAACATGAAAAAGTTAGTTTTAGTAATCGCAGTTTCGTTTGTCTGCCTGTTTGCCGGCTCACCGAAGGCTTCGGCACAGATTACGGGCGACACATATAACGACGGATTGTATGTCGAAAACTCAACAGGAATAAAGAAATACATCCCTTATCCTGAAGTCCGTGAGGCCGATGTCTTATGGAAAAAGAGGGTGTGGCGCGAGATCGACTTCCGTCAGAAGATGAACCTCCCGTTCTACTATCCGAGAGACGCTCATCAGAACTGGAGAAGATTTATCGACGTCATCATGGACGCCTTGAAGGAAGGCCGTTGCCAGGCTTACGAGGTGACAGCAACAGGTGAGTTGACCGATCCTGTACCGTATTCGAAACTCATGACGGGCCTGAACTCAGAGAGACATCAGGCTCAGTACGACGACTACGGCAACAAGGTGGGCGACACCGTCATCAGCATCGCTTTCAAGCCTGAGTCGGTGACACGTCTGCGTATCATGGAAGACTGGTATTTCGATTCACACAGAAGCGAGATGCTGGTGCGCATCGAGGCTATCTGCCCGGTGACCATGCGCGATGTGAACGACACTCTGCAGATGCCTAATGAGCTGTTCTGGATTCCGTTTGACGATGCAACACGTACAGTGCTTTCAGAAGCTCCGGTTTATAACAGAAACAACTCTGCAGCACGTCTGTCGTTCGACGACTTGTTGTACAAACGTCAGTTTGCAAGCTACATCTACAAAGAGGAAAACGTCTACGACCGTAGCATCCAAGACTATGCAACGGGCGTTGAGGCTCTGAAGGAGTCGGAGCGTATCCAGCAGGAGATCATCGACTTCGAACAGAACGTTTGGGAATACTAAACGACAATTTACAATTGAAAATTGATAATTGAAAATTCGTAGAGACGATGTGCACATCGTCTCTACATTTTTTTTATCAATATCTCACTCTTTTCCCGTATTTCTTTTCCGGACGTTCCTTCTCGCGGGATTTCTTACGGGAAGATTTTTTCTCTTTCTTGTCTTTTGTGCGGCTCTCCTTGCGACTGCGGCGTTCGTGCTTCTCTTCATCGCGGTCACGTCGACGGCGCTCCTCGTGAAAGTTGTCGCGTGACTTCTTCTCGCGTTTCGGCTTGTCGGACTTGTCTTTCGGCTTAGGCTCGCCCGTTGTGATCTCGACGCGGATGCCTTCGGTGTTCTTGCTTGGGTCGGCGAAGCAGTCGACTATAAACTGTGCCTTAGCGCCGTCGACGGCTACAAACGAGAAGTTTTCCATCAAGTCGATGTGCCCGATCTCGATGTCGTTGGTGCCGGTAACGTCGTTGATTCTGCCAATCAAAGAGTTAGGCTTGATGTGGTCGCGCTTGCCCATGCCGAAGAAAAGGCGAACCATATGCGAGTCGTCGTGCGTCTTTTTCTCTTTCTTCTCGCGTTTATCCTTGCCGCTGTTTTCGTCGATATTCAGGTCTTTTGCATCCTTGTAATAATCGAGGAAACGGTTGAAATTCAAGGCCACGACGCGTGTTATCAGCTCTTCGCGGGTGAGCCAGCTGAGTTTCTTGAACACCACCGGCAGGTAGTCGTCGATATCGTCGCGCATGATGTCGACCTTCTCAAGGTTGTCGATGTGGCGGAACAGCTGTTTCTCGCAGACCTGCTGCGCCGTCGGGATGAGCGAGCGCTCCATCGGCTGTCCGAGCTGTTTCTCGATGGCTTTGATCTTATGCTTCTCCTTTTGGTGCACCAAGCTGATGCAGATACCTGTCTTATCTGCGCGTCCCGTACGGCCGCTTCGATGCACGTAGGTGTCGATGTCGTCGGGGAGGTTATAATTAATAATGTGTGTCAGGTTGTTGACGTCGAGGCCTCGTGCGGCCACGTCTGTCGCCACCAGAATCTGCGTGAAGCCTTGGCGGAAGTGGTTCATCACAAGGTCGCGTTGGGCCTGCGAGAGGTCGCCGTGCAGCGAAGCGGCGTTATATCCGTCGTGGATGAGGCTGTCGGCAACTTCTTGAGTCTCAAGCTTAGTGCGGCAGAACACAATGCCGTAAATCGACGGGTAATAGTCGATTAATCGCTTCAAAGCCAGATATCTGTCGCTCGCCTTAATCATATAATAGTTATGGCGCACATTCGCCGTGCCTGAATTCTTCTGCCCGATGCTGATACGCACCGGGTTGTTCATGTATTTATTCAAGATTTGCTCCACCTCGGCCGGCATCGTCGCCGAAAACAGCAGCGTGTTCTTGTCGGAAGGCATATATTCCAAGATTGCGTCGACATCTTCCTGAAATCCCATGTCGAGCATCTCGTCGGCCTCGTCGAGCACCATCCACTGCACATTGCTGAAGTCGATGCGGTTGCGACGAATCATATCCTGCAGGCGGCCTGGAGTAGCCACGATGATCTGCGGCTTCTTGGCCAGACTCTTAAACTGCTGCTCGATGCTTGCACCGCCATACACCGGCACAATCATGATTTCGGGGATGTATTTCGCATAGCTGAGCAAATCTTTTGTTATCTGCATGCAGAGCTCGCGCGTCGGACATAAAATCAATGCCTGGACGCTGCGGTTTTTGGGGTCGATATTCTGCAAAAGCGGCAATCCGAAGGCGGCTGTCTTGCCTGTTCCAGTTTGCGCAAGTCCAACTAAATCAGTGCGTTGCGATAATAAAACGGGCAGAACCTCGGCCTGTATCGGCATAGGCTCCTTAAATCCTAATTCATCTATTGCCTTTAGGATTGCAGGGTTTAAATTGAAATCTTGAAACATAGAATGATTTTGAGGTTGCAAAATTACAAAAAATATGCTATCTTTGCAGGGATTTTTTGTAAGATAATGAAAACGAGATATTTAGTAGTTTTTCTGGTATTATTTTTAGCGTCTTGCACATCGAAAAAAGACAATTTTACGGCAAAAGAAGTCGAAAGTTGGCCCGTCGTTAACGTCGATTCCGTTTTCAAGGACCTCGATAAGCCAATTCTTGAGAAAAAAGCGGCTCAGATCGACAAAACTTTGCAAAATCTTAAGAAAAAGACCAATTTCAACGGTACTGTTTTGTTTGCCGAAAAGGGTAGGATAATTCTTGAAAAGTCGTATGGCGTTAAGGATTTACGTAGCCGAAAGGGTGAGATCGACGTTAAAGATGTGTTTCAGCTGAGCTCTGTCTCGAAGATGTTCACCGCAGAGGCCATTATGATTCTGAAAACCCGCGGCCTTGTTGACTATGACGAAGATATCAGAACCTATATACCAGAGTTTCCTTATGAAGGCATCACTGTCAGGATGCTGCTGACGCACCGCTCGGGATTGTCGCGCTACGAGACTTTAGCCGACAACAACTGGCCCGACAAGAAGGTGCCTTTCACCAATGAGGACATGATTCAGTATTACGTGAAATATAAGCCCAATCCATATTTCAAGCCGAACAACGGTTTTCATTACTGTAATGTAAATTATGCCATGCTGGCGAGCATAGTGGAGCGCGTCTCCGGCAAGTCATTTGTCGACTTCATGCGCGAAGATGTATTCGATGCCATCGGGATGAAGAGCTCATATATCTACGACATGCCGACCGACACTCTGGTCTCGACATACCTCCCGAACTGCGTGCAGGGATACTATCTCGGTCGTCGTCGTCCGCGTCAGGCGCAAAACGAATATCTCAATGGCGTGAAAGGCGATAAAATCATGTTTTCCAATGTCGAGGACATGTACCGTTTCAAGGTCGCCCTCGATTATGGATTGTTAGTGCCCGATAGCATTCAGGAGGAGGCGTTTAAGCCTGGAAGTCCTAAGTTTTCGAAGCGGAAAGACAACTACGGATTCGGCTGGCGCATCTCCCGAAAGCATCCCGATTGTTACTATCATTACGGCTGGTGGAAGGGCTATCGTTCGTTCTTTATGTTCGACAAAGCCAACGACCGCACCATCATCGTTCTCACCAATACCGATAAAGGTCCTAACTCCGATGTCTTCTGGAAGTTGTTGAAAGACAATACAATAGCCATTGCTCCTGCTTCCGTCAACATTCCGGTTGTCGAGCTGGAAAACGACATCAGATACCCTTATTCGTCATACCGCCTCCGTTGACGGTTTCAAAACCACCAGTTTGTATCCTATTCCATGGATATTTTCTATGTAAACGCTAGGATCTTTGTGTAAGATACGCCTCAGCCGTCCTACGTAAACGTCCATGTTCCGCGCGTTGAAATAGTTGTCGGTCGACCATACGCGTTGCAATGCCAGCGACCGTTCCACTACTCGGTTTTTATATTCACATAAGAGGTAAAGCAACTCTAACTCTTTGGTAGTCAGACGTTTTTCATAACCATCGATTATCAAAACATGATGCAACGTGTCTAACGTAAACCTGCCGAAAGTGTAGATATGCTGCCGTTTTTCATGGTTTTTAGCCCTGTTGCCAATGGCTTCGATACGCAGGCCGAGCTCTTCCATGCTGAAAGGCCGCATGATAAAATCGTCGGCACCGGCGTTAAATCCTTTGATAATCTCACTTTGATGCTTGTCGGTGCCCATAAACACAATCGGGATGTCCCTATTCCGTTTCTTGATTTCGCGTGACAGCTCGTAGCCGTTCATAACAGGCACGTCGACATCGAGCAAAACAAAGTCGAATCGCTCCTTGCGGAAATGCTGTAAAGCCTCTTCTCCGTCGGAACATGTCACGGTTGGGTAACCGCGCGAAACAAGGAAATTTTTGGTAATTGAGGCTAAATCCTTGTCGTGTTCCGCCAAAAGAATTCTTGTTGGTTTAATCATAGTACTAATTTTTGTTAATGTTTAGGTTTTTTTTGTTTTTGAGTTTTTACATTACAAAATTAGACTACTATGATTTTTTCAAAAAACAATTTGGGCTCTAAATTGCTTATAATGAGACGTTTTTAACATAAATTT
>LUZN01000036.1 GCA_001603665.1 Bacteroidales bacterium Bact_22 | reverse complement strand
CCCCCCCATTCCAATCCATACCCAATTTTTCTTGACATATTTTCTTCTTCGGTGTAGTTTTGTAAAAGATTCGTAAACTATTCAATTCAATATGAAGAAAAAACTATGCTTAACCCTCTGCTTACTCGGAGTCCTCAGTATGGGCACCGCTAACAAAATTATTAGTAATGATGGAATAACTATTAGGGCTGCACATGGTGTTGAAAACGACAGATCCTCTTCTATCTCCGCTTCAATCGACGGGCACAATCTGACAGTGAACTTCCTCAGCGACATCGGACATGTCTGGATAAAGATAACCGATGAGGCTGGTGTGACATTGGAAATTGAATACATCGAAACTCCTACAGGGTATCTTTATTACATGCCATCAGCCGGGCATTATGTACTGGTCATCACCTTATCGGACGGCGATGAATACGAAGGGGAATTTGACGTAACAGAATAAACCTATTATTAACTTAAAATTTAAAGTCATGAAAAAGCATTTAAAACTGGTTGCAACAATTGCAACACTGCTCCTTGTAACCGGAGCTATCATTACATTTGAAGCCTGCAACAAAAAGAACGAAGTTGTAAAAAGCATTCCTGAATTGAATGTCGCCGAATTAACAGATTTTGACAAAGAGATGATATTGTTCGGAGAAAAGATGAAATCGGCGCAAAAAGGCGGTGAGACCATGAAACTTGAAGAAGCTGTAAGAAATCTCAGCAACTACCAAAACTTCCGTTTGTGTGATGCAAGTAAATTTTCTTCGGATATTGAGCGTTATACCATCGAGACCGAAATACCGGTAACCGACGGGAATGTTTATTTGTCGGATATTTATTCCATTTACTTGTCGAATAAGAAACAAATCCGAGATAAACTGGCGACTCTTGAGGGAGATAACAAGACGATTTACTGCATTATTAGCAGAGTAGATACTAACAACAAAGACGGTGATGATGCAAGAATTGTTACAAATGCCATAATGCCAAGAGATGGCGTAGAGCCGCCAGCATATTATTTTGATGATGAATTGTGTTGGGTGGTTAATCATCAATATTGTACTGATTGTACTGGTGGGAATGCGATAAATGTGCTTGATCAGAGACTCAGAACTATAATGATTTCTAATTATGGATGCCTTCCTGGTTATAGGGTTGTTTTTTCCAACGAGGTCGCAAAGGAAATTTGGGCATATGAATACGTTGATTTATATAGCCCCAATGGTCACTATGGGATGATACATGGAGATTATGATTCGTATTGTCTGTCGGCCGATGACATGCGCTATTATCTGGGTAGTGCTATAAATAAAATAAATGAGTGGGGTAACGAATCAGATGTAGAAGGAAAAGTATTGGAGTTGATTTGGTATGCTCCGATTTCTCCATCGTATTTGTTGGCTTATTTTGCAGATGTGTCTTGTACATATGTCGGTTTGGATGATTAATTTTATTATCTTTGCAAAAAATTAATTCTCATGAAAAAAACATTGTTTTCCCTCGTATTGGCATTTGTTACCATAACAAGCTATTCGCAAAATTATTTTGAGAAGTTTATAGAGCCGGAAGACGGTGTTTTCCGCGAAGCAGAATATGTTATTGAAACCGAAGACCATGGCTTCATAATAAGCTGCTGCACCAGATATATCGACCAAAACGGCATGCTTATTAAGATAACAGCTGATGGAGAGATAACAAATAGATTGATTTTTCAGATAGACGAAAAGAACCTCAGGTATTGCGGCCTGTACAAAAGCCCCGACCATGAGAATGAGTATATCGCTATAGCTGTGCTAGCCGGCATTGTAAACTCATCTTATGTCCAGACAGAGTTGGCGTTTCTTCGGTTTGATTCCGATTTGAACATAATAAGTCAAAATGTATGTTCTCTCGATGAAGGTTACGCATTTTTTACAGATAACTCTCAAAAGGATTACCCGAGGTTCGTACTGCGCGAAGACGGTACATTTTTAATGGCGGCACATTGCTTCAAAACAGACGGCTACTGCTACATTTTTGCGACCATGACGCCTGATGGCGAAATCATTAAAATAAGGGAAGATGGCCGTTTTAACGAATCTGTTAATTTTCTGTACGACCTGTTTGCGAGAGACAAGGGTGGCTGTGGGATGATAAGCGTGTCTAATATTGACAATGGAGGTGAATTTTACTATATCGTCGACTCCGCATTAAATTGTGTTAAAATTTCCAGGTTGACGGGCCTCGCTTTAAAAGTAGTTCAAACCAACCCACAGTATCCTGACACCACGTATTCTTACGTAAGTGATAGAGGTACCGCCGTGGCATACAATGATACATCATTTCTTATGACAAATCACACCAAGTATCTAAAACATTTGGGAGGCGGTCATGGGTTTGCTTATTTTGTCGCAAAAATGAATGACAGCCTTGATGTTCATGATATAAGAATTTGGGATGTTGTCAGTACATATGAGCCTGTCAGACGTGTGGCTGGCGTAAAAGCTTTGAGCGTTACCGACGATGCCGTTTACCACTGCGGATTCAATGGACATTATCATTATGAGCAGATATATTATACTCAATTAGTAAGTCCAACGATAATAACGGTAAGCAAATTCGACAAGGAGATGAATCTGCTTTGGCGCAGGTATTATGGTGCAAACGATAATTCATACCAGATAAATGTGATTCAAGCGACCGAAGACGGAGGATGCATACTAACCGGTGTAAGTGCCCTGAAGTCAAATTATTCGTATTACATGTCATATGTACTGAAACTCGATGCCGATGGCTATGATTCGGTCGATGAGGCTGAAAGCATCGCAAGGCCTTATCTCTGTTATCCGAACCCGACAAAAGGCAACCTTTACATCGAGTTGTCGCCTGATGTGAAATGCCAATCTGTCGAAATCTACGATATCGACGGTCGCCTGGTAGAGACGTTTCCTGAAACGTCTCAGCAAACAACAATCGACATTTCAGGCCTCAACACCGGAATGTACATCGTGAAATTGAGGACAGCAGACGGCAAGGAATATGAGGAAAGAATAATAAAGAAATGACTGTTTGTTATCAACAATATTTGACGCGTTTATGGAAAAATAACCGGGCATTATGTACTGGTCATCACCTTATCGGACGGCGATGAATACGAAGGGGAGTTTGATGTGACGGAATAAACATATTATTAACTTAAAATTCATTGTTAATTTTTTATTATCTTTGTCCCAAATTAATACCTATGAAAAAGATTTGCTTTATCACATTGATGGTTGTTTCAACCATTATAGGAAAGTCCCAGAACTATTTCGAAACGTTATTTCAGTCGGAAGATGGCATTAATCGCGAAGGTAAATTTGCGGTAGAGACCCGAGACCACGGTTATATAATAAGTTGCGATGCACAATACATATTCCAAAACGACATGCTTGTCAAATTATCACCTGAAGGTGATTTGACTAATCGATTAATATTCCAAATCGACGACAAAAACATCAAATATTGTGGATTGTTTCATCATCCCAACAATGACAACGAATATCTGGCAGTGACAGCTCTGGCCGCGGGTAGTGGCTTTAGCGATTTTTTACAGCATGAGATAGCTCTTATCATTTTTGACAATGAATTGAATGTTTTAAGTCAAACAATAATAGATTTCGGAGATGAATATACACAATTGGCGACAGGCAATAAAGATATGCCAAGATTTATACTTGAAGAAAACGGCACAATAACAATGGCGGCGCATTGTCGTAAAACAGAAAGCTCTTGTTATTTGTTTGCCAAGTTTGCTTTGGATGGCCAAATTTTAGAAATGGTGGAATCAGACTTTTTGTCCGCAACATCTAATTATCTGTTCAATGCATTCTCAAAAAGGAGATCGGATGGTAGTTTCGGCATGGTTTTATACGATAATAGAGGTGGCGAGGCTTACTATGAAGTGGACTCGCTTTTCAATATTACCAGGGTCGGTAAATTATCAGATCGTGCTATAAAAGTAGTGCCTGCGCCACAGGGTACCATCCCGGATTCCACGTATTATTACATTGGAATACAAGGAACCGTTGAATACTTAAACGACTCGGTTTTTCTTGCCTCAAGTAGCGGAATGTTTTTGCGGCATGTGGGCGGTATTACAGGTTATTGTCATTTTCTCGCAATGTTCAGTGACAGCTTGGATGTTGCAGATATCCGTGTTTGGGATATATATAAAGACGAGCCGAATTATAAGAAAAAAACATTGCCGGCAAGAGACAAGGCAATTGGCGTTACAGACGACGCTATATTCCATTGTGGTGTTTTGGGGTTAAAGGATCATGGCCACTATAGTACAGGTTCTATAGCTCCATCAACATTAACAATCAGCAAATTTGACCGCGAACTTAATCTTATTTGGCGAAGATATATTAACAAAAACGAGAATTTCTACGATATAAACGTCATCCAAGCAACAGAAGATGGAGGATGTATAATAAACGGCATTTTTTCAAAGAGTGAAAGTTATTACAATTTTTATTCATACGTTCATAAATTTGACGCCGATGGCTATGATTCGGTCGATGAGGCTGAAAGCATCGCAAGGCCTTATCTCTGTTATCCTAACCCGACAAAAGACAATCTTTACATAGAGCTGTCGCCGGATGTAAACTGCCAATCTATTGAGATTTACGATATCGACGGCCGCCTGATAGAGACGTTTCCTGAAACGTCTCAGCAAACAACAATCAACATTTCAAGCCTCAACGCAGGAATGTACATCATGAAATTGAGGACAGCAGACGGCAAGGAATATGAGGAAAGAATAATAAAGAAATGACTGTTTGTTATCAACAATATTTGACGCGTTTATGGAAAAATAACCGGGCATTATGTACTGGTCATCACCTTATCGAACGGCGACGAATACGAAGGGGAATTTGATGTAACAGAATAACATGTTGATGATAATCAAATAATTTATTATATTTGCAAAGTCAATATTATTAACCAACCACTTAAAACTATCACCACATGAAAAAAAATACCATAAAAAACGTCATTCTTATAGTTGTCATTATGCTTGTCGGAACAACCAAATTGTATTCCCAAGATACAAATAACAGCAAGGGCTATTTGTCGTATTTTGGTAATGACTCGACGAATATAAATATCAAAAGCATCCCCTGTCATGGAGCCGACGTCTGGTATATTATGGCTGGTGTTGTTTATAATGAAGACACTCTTAGGATAAACGGAAATCTCTATTATTACAGGGTACCCCAAGGAACTACTCTGTCCCAAGACCCAAGAATTGACTATTATTTCCCAATCTATGACACTTTGTTTGTTAGAGAAGATATAACAACGGGGCGTTTATACAGATATTACAGAGATTTTCTTGGTACAGGGGAATCAGAGAAACTGATTTGTGATATGACTCTTGAAGTAGGAGATGAGTTTATTGTACCGACCTGTCATCCTGAGATTGAAGAATCTTATACTGTTGTAAATGTCAGTTATGATAATGGCTTAAAAACGATAAGACTCTTCAATGGATGGTATCATACATATTTTAGAGAGGGCGTTTTTCCGACCGTATCACCATTGTATATAGAAAGTGGTATTCACTCAAATGATATATATGAATCAGATTTATTGTGTCAACATAAAGACGGCGAACAAGTATATGTTAGCTCAGATGGCTGTTATGGACATAAGCCGTGGTTGGTCGATGACTATGCACAAGAAACACCATCTGTATTTCCAAATATTGTCAATATTTCTGATGCTGTCACTATAAATTCATTGAATATGATTAGTGATGTATTATTGGTAGACATGTTTGGGAGAACTGCAACAACGAGTGTTTGTCGGGTTACTGATAATATTTGGCAAATAATAATTCCTAATGGTGTTAGATGTGGTATATATTTGATAGTTATAAAAACAGAAAAGGGGGTAGTATATGAAAAAATTATTGTTGTTGGTTAGTCTTATAGTATTACTAGCCTCTCTTATATATGCTCAAAATAATATCATTGAAAGCGGGTGTTTGATTTCTGACCATGACTATTGTTTAGCTTTACCGAATACAAATGAAGATGTACTATATGATAGTAGAAATGGATATTATTTTTCGCCTCATGGTGAAATACGATTCTTGGTAATTTTTGTCGAGTTAGTTTATGATAATCAAGAAGATGATCCGTCTAACGACTGGGATAACGACTATTGGGAGGCGCATTCATTACCATGTTGGGCTAATACTCTTTTTGCAAACAACACTCCAAATGGATTAAGTCAAAAAACCGTAACAAATTATTATCAACTCGCATCTTCCAACAATCACGTTGTTTTAGGAGATTATTTAATGGCACCAGACAATGGAGGCGTTTTTCAAGTTAATACTACAGATGGTGTAATCAATAGTCATCCTGACTACATAATTAGTGCTGTTAATAGAAAACTTGGAAATAGCATTGTAACGGCCGGAGGGTTGTCCTCCTTTAATTCTTTTGACAAATGGACGCCAGGCAATCACGGTATAGCTATAAATAACATTGGTAATGGTCGGTGGGATTTTGTTGTCTATTTAGTTAGAAATGCCGTTGATCCAAAGAATCCATGTGGATACATGGCTAGTGGCAATGACACATTATTACTAGGACACAAAATTGATTACTATAGCATGATATGCGCAGGCAATACAATTAATCCCACGCACGTTATACGTCATGAATATGCTCATACATTACTCGGTGGCAACAATTTTCATACTTGTGGTGGCGGCGGCGGCAACAACTATTGGATACCACAAACCGGCGGATGGGCACTGCTAGGATTGTATGGAAGCTCCTTGATGTGCTGGAATGCATGGGATAGATATAGATTAGGGTGGAAAGCATTAAATAATGTTTATGATATATCTGCAAGAGCTGCTGATGGAACGACAGAGGTTAACGGCGATATTGATAGTAATTCTGGCAACGGCATTTATGTTTTAAGAGATTTTGTCACAACTGGAGATGCGCTGCGAATAAAACTACCATACATAGATACTATTGACGAATATCAGGAATGGATTTGGATAGAGAATCATCAAGGAGTTCAATACAACGATGTGGATTTTGATAAATGGCAATATCAGGGGTACCATGAGTGTGTCGACAGTTTGAAGCCAGGGCTGATGACATATATTCAAATTAGTAGCAATATAAGATCTTCATACAATCACAACTCTGTCTATGCACAATTCTCAGATTATCTTAACCCTATAATGGCCAACGGCTTATGGGACAGAACTTTTTCCACCGATAGTATTGGTAACGATTGTATAAGCAGTGCATATGTTAGGCCATTTGTAAGGTTGCATGATAATCCTTTAACTGGGTGTGGTGATCAAAGCTTTTATTCTATTGATTTAACCAACAATGACAGTTTAAAAAAAGATGATCAATTATCAAATTGGGTAGAACTTGAAGGCAATGCCTATTATAAGCATTTATATCAACTAGGCCACGGTGACCATTCATTTACTCTATCAGGAAACAAAAAAATTGGCATTGGTACTAATCCATCTTCTGCTTCTATAATCAACATGGTTGGAGGTGATGAACAAGTTGATGATGTAAAAAATCTGCGAACCACTTACCTTAATGGCATCTCAATAGAAATTTTAGAACAGAATGCCAACGGCAATATCAAGGTTCGTGTCAGATTTGATGATGTTGACGTTGACAACGACGTGCGCTGGTGCTCCGACAGCATAGTGCTGAACGAAATACCGACTACGTCAGGTTATTCACTTAACGTCAAGCCTGGAAAAACGATTCTTCTTGCACAGGGTTTGACTGCCACAAGAATGACCGATCCGATAACATTTTTTAATCAAAAGGTCTTTGCTTCGCCAACAACATTCACTATTCAGCCAGATGTGAGCATTCATCTTGACACAACAGCAAGAATTGTTCTCGATTCGTTATCCAATTCAAAGATTCATTTCAGCGAACGTTCCTCTTGTGTGATTGAAAACAATGCCGCTATCGTAGTAAAAAGCGGCACTATTTTCCAAATGGACGACTGCTCAACTCTAACTATTAGAGGAATGGGCAAGCTTATAGTTGAAAACGGAGCGGAATTACGAATTTCAAATCATGCTTTTTTTGATTTTGCCAATGGAACTCAAAACATAGTGCTAGGCAACAATGTGACAATACACGAGGGGTATGCCAATCCTTTAGCACTGATTTCCCCCGAAATAGGAAACACACAGATTAACGGATTGGTTGTATGGAATGGATACAACAAAATAGTTAGAGGTGTAATAACCGTCAACAACGGAGCAACATTAAAACTAGTATCATCGTTTCTTCGTTTTGAAGACGATCATTGTGGTATAATTGTTGACAGAGGCGGAAAACTGATAGTCGACGGCTCTACATTGACAGCTGTATGCCACAATACTGATAATATGTGGAAAGGTATTGAAGTTTGGGGTAACAGCAATCAGCATCAATTCCCCGTCAACGGTAATTATTTACAGGGATATCTGGAATTAAGAAATGGCGCTACTATAGAAAACGCAATATGTGCCGTTGTATTAGATCGATCAAGTAATAGAAGCTATACTGGAGGAATTATACGAGCTACAGATGCTGTTTTTCGTAATAATGCTATGGCCGTGGACGTCCCACATTCATACACTAATCACCATCCTGTTAGCGGTATTGAAGAAGACTACAATGGTTGGTTTGAGAACAGCATCTTCACAATCAACAATGATTATTCAGGAATGGAAACTTTCAACAAACATGTCAATTTATCTAGCGTTAATGGAATTACCTTTAAAGGTTGTGATTTCTCAGTAATACCAAACATTGAAGGTGTCTCTACTCGATGCATGGGCATTTGCGCCAATAATGCTGGATTTAGAGTGATAGCAAATTGTGAAGATGGAATTATATTACCTTGCCCTGATTATGGTTTGATTCATAGTACTTTTGCCAATTTCAACACTGGAATATATTCATCCAACATAGGTGTTAATCCCCGTTCTTTTAGAGTAGAAAATGCTATTTTTACCAACAATACGATAGGAATATTTGCAGATAACACTGGATTTGCCACAATAGTGGGCAATGAGTTTGACATTAAAAACCGGGATGAATGTAATTATGGTATCTATGCAAACAATATAACAGATTTTTGCATTGAAGAAAACCTGTTTGCAAACGACACTGAACATATGGGATCCAATTTATACGGCATAGGTGTTTTTAATTCAGAAAGCGTTAATGACATATATTTAAATACTTTTAACAATCTCACTTGTGGCAACGTTGCTTATGGTAATAATTTTGTTATTATTGGTGATGCTACATTGGGATTAACGTATTCATGCAATAACAATGTTAATAATGAACTTGATTTCTGTGTGTTAAAAGACAATGGGAGCGGTGGTATCATGCCCAAACAGGGCTCTGATTTTATGCCCACAGGCAACACTTTCTCACAAAACGGATGCCGATTCCATTTTTATAACGATGGAAATGCCTTAGCATATTTTTACTATCCCTTAAATCCAAATGAAATTCCAAATTCACATTTATTATACAATCTTTATACTTATTCGACAACAAACACCAACAATTGCGCCTCACATTATGGCCAAAACGGCGGTGGTGTGTTAAAATCACCGGAAGAAATAGCCGAATTGGAAAAAATCTATAAATCGTCAGACGACCCGCGCGAACGCTATAGGGCCGCCGGGGATATTGTGCGCAGTTACATGCACGATACCGTGGTCAACTATGAGGAACTACGAACATGGCTGGGCAAAATGCATAATATCAACGCCGACCGTATGATTGTGGCTTCTTTTATCCAAGAAGGCGATTATGCTAATGCCATTAAAATAGCAAGTGCTTTACCGACCTTATATGGCTTGCAAGGTGACGACTTAAACGATCATAACGATTATATGAGTTTACTGTATCTGTATCAGAATCTACACAATTCGAATCGCACCATATTTGAGATGACGGATGATGAGGTAAAATCGGTTGAAGGGATTGCACAAAATGGCACAGGTAACTCCCAATCAATTGCCACAGCCTTACTTAGAGCGATTTCCGGCCGTGACGCCGAAACATATATTTGCCCTACATTACCAAGCCAAAACATCAGATCATCGGCAGATTATGTTGATAATCCAATTGAAAACACCGATTTTACGGTAAGTGTCAGCCCTAGTCCAGCCTCTTCGTGGGCAACATTCGAATATCATTTGCCGAACAATCTGTCGAAAGCAACCATAACTATCATTAATTCATTGGGTGTCAAGGTGTTGGAATTCGATATTAATGACAATAAAGGAAATAAAACCATTGACCTCCTTGATATGACAACAGGCGTTTATTTGTATGTTGTAAAGTGTGGCGATAATGTAAAAACAGGAAGATTGGTGATAACAAAATGATTATTGTTTAGTGAAAAACCATTATATTTGCATCGAGAATACAGCATGAGGCATCATGTTTCAAAACAACTATACATATGATGTTTGCCACGAACATCTTTACGATTTCGGGCTGATAAACATGAACGGCCGCCTGATAGAGACGTTTCCTGAAACGTCTCAGCAAACAACAATCAACATTTCAGGCCTCCACGCCGGAATGTACCTCGTGAAATTGAGGATGGCCGACGGGAAGGAGTTTTCAGAAAAGATTGTGAAGGAATAAACTTTATTCCGAAAGATTTCTGATAATCTCTTCGATGCCGATGCCTTCGGCTTGGGCGGTGTAGTTGCGGACAAGGCGGTGGCGAAGAACTGGCACCGCTACTTTTTTCACGTCTTCGATGTCGGGCGAGAACTTTCCGCTCATCAGGGCGTTGGCCTTAGCTCCTATGATGAGATACTGCGAGGCACGCGGACCTGCGCCCCAGCTGAGGTATTTGTTGGCCCATTCGTGAGCACGCTCAGTGTTTGGACGTGTCTTGGAAACGAGATTTACTGCATAATCATAAACGTTATCCGGAACCGGCACACGACGCACCAACTGCTGGAAATACAATATCTCCTCGGCGCTCATCACAGCCTCGACCTTGTTGTCGTTAGGCGCTGTTGTGTTCTTCACTACGGCGATTTCTTCCTCGTAGGAAGGATAATCAAGCATCAGGTTAAACATGAAACGGTCGAGCTGCGCCTCAGGAAGCGGATAAGTACCTTCCTGCTCGATAGGGTTCTGCGTAGCAAGCACAAAGAAAGGCTCGCTCAGCTTGTAAGTCTTACCCGAAACAGTTACATTCTTTTCCTGCATGGCCTCAAGCAATGCCGCCTGAGTCTTAGGAGGTGTACGGTTAATCTCGTCGGCAAGGATGATATTAGCAAACACAGGGCCTTTCACAAATCTAAACTGCCTCGACTCGTCGAGAATCTCAGTTCCCACTATGTCGCTCGGCATCAGGTCGGGAGTGAACTGGATACGATTGAAACTCAAACCCAGAGCTTGTCCTATAGTGTTGATTAATAATGTCTTAGCAAGTCCGGGAACGCCAACTAACAGCACATGACCCTGACAGAATATCGATAAGATGGTGTCGTGAATGACTTCGTTTTGGCCAACGATGATCTTACCGATTTCTTTCTTTAAAGAATTATATTTTTCAACCAGAGCCTTTGCTCCTTCAACGTCTGAATTGTACATGTCATTTATTTATATTCCAATCAAACTGAAAATCGCAGCCACAATAGTCGTCGCTGATCTTCACGTAGGCCTTGTTCGACTTCGCGTCGATCCATTTGTTGATGGCCTCCTGGCGCAGCTTCTGCATGGTCCACTGCTGAATCAAGGCGTAATCGTCTTTGAGGTTAGCCTTGTGCGGCGTGGTTTTCTTCTTGATCATCAACAACCTGTATGCGTCTTTGTCGTTTTTCGTCTTCATCGGCACCGGGTTGCTCACCTCGCCCACCTGCAGCTTGTTGACCACCACCGACACCTGCTGATCGAGGTCTTCGGCAGCAAACATGGTGCTTCCGTTGTTAGGGTTGACGAGATATCCGCCGTTCACCTTGTCGTCTTCGTCGCTGAACTTATGCACCGCCTCGTCGAAGGTGATGCTGTCGTTTCTTATAAGATTTGCTATAGAATCCAGCTCGTTGTAAGCCTGCTGCAAGGCCTCCGGCGACACCTTCACCGTGAGCAGGATATGACGCACGTTGACGTAATCGCCGCGGCGTTCAATCATCTGGATGATATGAAATCCGTATTCTGTCTCGACAACCTCCGATATCTCGCCGTCTTTCAAGGCAAACGCCACGGCTTCGAACTCGGGCACCAGCTCGCCTCTTCCTTGGAATCCAAGCTCGCCGCCTTTCTTGGCAGAGCCCGGATCCTCTGAATAAAGCAACGCCAAGGTTGAGAAACGCTCACCCTTCAGGATGCGGTCGCGCAGACCGTAAAGCCTCTCTTTCACAGCCAGCTTCTCGTCGAGGGTGATTGGCGGCTTCTTAACCAGCTGCGCTATCTCATACTGCGCGCTCACCATAGGGATGGAGTCGCTCGGGATGCTGTTGAAAAACTCGCGTACATCGCTAGGAGTGGCACTCACGCCCTCCACAATCTTACGCTGCACCTCTTCAATCATCTTCTGGTCTTTGATGATGGTACGAAGCTCCTCTTTGATCTCCGCCATCGTCTTGTTAAAATATTTTTCCACCTTCTCCTGCGAGCCAAGCTGACTGAGATAATAACGGATTCGGTATTCCATCTCGGCGTCGACCTGTGAGTCGGTGACCTCAATACTGTCGAGCTCCGCCTGGTTAAGCATCAGCTTGCGGAAAAGCTGGTCTTCAAGAATCTCGCAACGTATCGACGAAGCACTGCCCTTGATGCCGCCCTGAAGCCTGTATTGCATATATTGCTCCTCGATATCCGACTGCATTATAATATTTTTGCCCACGACCGCCACAATCTTGTCGATAACCTGCGCGTTTTGAGCGTATGTCGCTGAAACACAAATAGTTATAAATGCAATTAAAGCAAAAATCCTTTTTAGCTTCATATCTTAAGTTTAATAAATTGTAAAAACCCTTTCCTTAACCGCCTTGTTGTAAAGACTCTTGTTCATCTTCTCAATCAGCTCTTTCTTCCTCATATTCAATATGATAGACCTGATAGCCTCGGTCTCCATACCTTCCGGGATGCTGCCGTCGGCCACATATTTCGCAATCTCTTCGTCGGAAACTACAGTATCGAGGTTTTTCTCTATCATCTCCGACTCATACTTGAAGATTATCAATGAGTTACGATAATCTTCCATCTGTTTTGAGAAGTCGAGTTCCGAAGCGTCGATAGTATTCTCTGCTTCGTGAATGAGCAGCTGACGACGAATCCAGTTGTCGATGAAAGCCTTGGTCCTGACGATGCTGTCGCTACGGCTAATGCCTTCATACAGAACGTCTTGCAAATCGGATTGATACAATTTCTTATCGTAGACAGAGGCAACAACCCTATCGTTATTGTCTTTGCCTCCGTTTTGGCAAGAGATGAATGCCAAAACGAGTACCAATCCGATTACAAAGCGTCTCATTTATAGTTTTTTCTTACTTTTTCCAAAATCTTCTCGTTCACCGTCACAGGATATTTCTCCTGCAGCTCTTTCAGCCATTCGGCCTCGAGCTGTGTCTGATATGCCGATGTCATCATGCCGCGTGCCTCTTTGTAGGTCTTAGGCTCCGGCTCGCGGACATCGATAATCTTTATGATTTTAGTGGTCTTATCGACGGTCGAAGGTATCACGCGGATTGTTCCAACGGTCCATTCCGTCTCGTCGACGTCGACATTGTCGCCCTGCTGGAAATAAGGAGATTTCACCATCACGCCTTTCAAACTTTCAGCTTTTACTAATACTTTGATGCTGTCGGCCATGATATCCTGTTTCATTATCTCCTGAACTCTCTCGAGACTCTCTTCGTTGGTGACAGTAACCAAAATGGTTTTCACGCGTTTGCCCCACATGTAGTCGTCGCGGTGATCTTCGAAATAGCTTCTGATGCCTGCGGTATCCTGCTCGGCTTTCTTCCAAACCTCTTTATCCATAAGGTCGAAGAGAAGAATGCCGTCGTGATACTCCTGGACGAGGAGCTTAAAGTCAGGATATTTCGCCTCGAGATGAGCGTCTTCGTAAGCAAACACTGTCTCTTTCACAAAATCATCGTAGAGTTGGTAGGCGTACGAACCTGCCGACATAAACGGCTGTTCTTTCTGGTGAGCCTTGATATATTCGATGAAATCGGCGATTTTATACTCCTGTTTCTGCAGTTTGAAGAGTGTTTTGTTGGTGTCGACACCTTCTGCCACCACATATTTGCCTTGCTGTAAGGTACTGTCGACGGTAGCGATGAAAGCGTCTTTCACCTTCACGTATTCCTTGAATTTGTTTTCTTTCTTGAGACGTCTCAAAACGGCCTCATCGCTCACCTTTGCGCGCATGTCTTTCTCGACGCGTTTGGTAAGATTCTCTTTCTCCTCGTCGAAGCTCTTAACGCCTGTCGTACCGAGAAGTTTTATGATATGATAGCCGTAATTTGTCTTTACCGGCTCTGATATCTCGTTGAGATTCAACTGTTTAACAGCTGTGATGAATTCTGGGACGATCTGGCTCACCTTGAAAGGAGTGAGCTGACCGCCATGCTGAGCGCTGCCCTTGTCGTCGGTGTATTTTCTCACCATCTTATCCCAGTTGCTGCCGTCTTTTTCTATCTCGTTGTAGATATTATGGGCTTTCACGCAAACTGCTGAGTCTGATTTCAGCGGGTCGTTTTCGTCGACGGTGAGGAAGATATGTGCCACGCGCACTGTTCCGCATGCCGGGGTCTTTGAATGCAGTTTGATGATATGATAACCGAAGTCGGTACGTATCGGCATAGTTATCTCGTCGACTTTAGCGTTATACACGCCCGATTCGAAAGGATAAACCATGTCGAACACCGTGAAATATCCGAGGTTTCCGCGGTTGCCCTTAAAGGCGCGCTGCTTGCCGGGGATGGCCTCGATGTCGCGTGCCGACGGGTCTTCCGATGCCTCGACAGCCACAGTGGCGAAGTCTTCGCCGTTCATGATGCGCTTGCGGATCTCCATGGCTTTGTTGTAAGCCTTAAGGGTGTCGGCCGGCACTGCGTGAGCGTCGCATTTGATGAGGATATGCGAGGCGTTGACGTCCCACAGCATCCTCTCGTAGGCTTCCTCCACAAGGGCTTCGGTGCCTTCATCGTTAGAGAAATAAGGCTTTGCCAGCTGCTTGCGGTATCCGTCATATTCCTTGATGAACTTCGGCAAGGTGTCCATCTGACGATTCTCAGCCTCTATGACTTTCAGTTTGAACTTGGTGTACATATCGAGGTATTCGTCGACGTTTTTCTTGTCGATAACCTCGCTGTTGATGTTGTTTTTCTCATACACTTCCATAAACTCGCCAGCGGTGATGTTTCTACCGCCGATGGTGACTAAAGTCTTGTTTTTCCAACCCTGTGCAAAGAGCAAAGTTGGCATCATTACTGCTAAAAGAACTAATAATTTCTTCATATGAATTATCTTTTTTATTCAAAAACGTTAAAACTGCCAAATTATTACGCCTTGCGGCTATAATTTGGCGATTCCTGCGTGATTGTGATGTCGTGCGGATGGCTCTCGTTCATGCCCGATGCGGTGATCTTGATGAAGCGGGCGTTATGCAGCTCCTCGATGGTGTGTGAGCCTGTGTAGCCCATACCTGCGCGGAGTCCGCCGACCATCTGATATACCACTTCCGAGAGGCTTCCTTTGTAAGGAACGCGTCCGACGATGCCTTCCGGAACGAGTTTCTTGATGTCATCTTCCATATCCTGGAAATAACGGTCTTTCGAGCCGTGTTGCATAGCCTCGAGTGAGCCCATGCCGCGGTATGTCTTGTATTTACGACCTTCGAAGATGATAGTGTCGCCTGGTGACTCGTTGACGCCTGCGAACAGTGAGCCTGCCATGATGGTCGAGGCACCTGCCGCGATGGCTTTCACTATGTCGCCAGTGTAACGGATGCCACCGTCAGCGATGACAGGGATGCCGCTGCCTTTAAGGGCTTCCGACACGTTGTAGACGGCTGTCAGCTGTGGTACTCCGATACCTGCTATGATACGTGTGGTGCAGATCGAGCCTGGTCCGATGCCGACTTTGATGGCGTCGACATCGAGTTTCGCGAGGTCGCGTGCTGCCTCTGCTGTGGCGATGTTACCAATCACAAGGTCGATGTTTGGAAATGCCTTACGGAGCTCTTTTGTTACGTTGAACACGTTCTTCGAGTGACCGTGTGCTGTGTCGACCACGATGGCGTCGACGCCAGCATCTACGAGGGCTTGCGCGCGCTCGAGGGTGTTGTAGGTGATACCCACGGCAGCGGCGACTCTCAAGCGGCCATGCTCGTCTTTCGAAGCGTTAGGACGTGCCTTGATCTTGATGATGTCCTTATAAGTGATAAGTCCGATGAGATGGTTGTGCTTGTCGACGACAGGCAGCTTTTCGATTTTATGCTCCTGGAGGATGTCCTCAGCAGTGGCAAAATCGGTGAATTCCGTGGTGGTGATGAGGTTTTCCTTTGTCATCACTTCCGAAATCGGACGGTCGGTCTTACGCTCGAAGCGAAGGTCGCGGTTGGTGACGATACCCACGAGTTTGTTGTCGTCGTTAACCACCGGAATGCCACCGATGTGGTAGTCGTTCATGATCTTCAGGGCGTCGCGGACGAGAGAGCCTTCTTTAATGGTTATCGGGTTGATAATCATGCCGTTTTCGGCACGTTTCACCTTCGTCACCTCGGCCGCCTGCTGCTCGATGGTCATGTTCTTATGCAGCACGCCGATGCCGCCTTCCTGAGCTATTGCGATAGCCATCGGGGCCTCTGTAACAGTGTCCATACCTGCAGTGACGATAGGGATATTCAGCCTGATACGGCGTGAGAAGTTGGTTCTCAAATCGGCGTCGCGAGGGATGATGTCGCTATAAGCCGGAATAAGCAAAACGTCGTCGTAAGTCAAGCCTTCTTCGACAAATTTTTCATTTTTTGACATAATATGAAGTTTTAATTTTATTCGTTTAATTAATCTGCAAAAATACAAAAAAAAGTTTAAAGTTTAGAGTTTAAAGTTTAAAGTTTTTTATCTTTGCGGTATGAAAACTCCCGATTATCTGAAAAAAGGCTCTAAAATAGCCATTGTGGCGCCGGCAAGGAAGATCAGCCGCGAAGAAATCGCTGCTGCCGTGAAATGGATTGAAGAAAAAGGCTTCGTGGCCGTGTACGACGACCGCTTATTCGCTGAGTATCACCAACTTGCGGGCGATGACGACTTCCGGGCAAGCGTGCTGCAAGACTATCTCGACAGAGACGATATCGATGCGATTTTGTGCGCTCGTGGCGGCTACGGAACCATCCGCATTGTCGACAAACTCGACTTCACAAAGTTTGCGAAACATCCGAAATGGATTATCGGATACAGCGACGTGACGGTGCTGCATGCCAAGATGCAACAGCTTGGTTATCAGAGCATTCACGGCACGATGGCAATAAATTTTGAGAAGAATACGACATCTTCATTGGAATCGCTGCATGACGCCCTGGTTGGCCAACTCAAAATGGATGGGGGGAAGATGCAGATTGTTGGAGGGAACCTCTCAGTTTTGTATTCGATGTTGGGATCAGATTTATTTCCTGAAACGGACGGAAAAATATTGTTTATTGAGGATTTAGACGAATATCTCTATCATATCGACCGTATGATGATGGCGCTGAAACGGGCGGGAAAACTGGCTAACCTGAAGGCCCTGTTGGTCGGGGCATTCACCGACATGCACGATAACACCATCCCGTTCGGCATGACAGCCAAAGAAATCATCTACGAAAAAGTGAAAGATTACGGATATCCTGTGATTTGGGATTTCCCAGCAGGACATGTTGATGATAATAGAGCCGTTATATTAGGTTGAGGTTCCTCGCCCTTTCAGGGCTCGGAATGACACTGTTTAAAGGATTGATCAATTGTCATTCCGAGCGTAGCGAGGAACCCCCTTGTGTTTTAGAATAACTCTTTATATAGTTCTCCTATTGATTTAATCGGCACCACCTTTATATTGAATTTGCTTAAATCCAGGCCTTTAACGCTGTATTTCGACACGAAAATCTTATCGAATCCGAGCTTGGCGGCCTCCGCGATGCGAGCCTCCACCCTGTTCACAGCCCTCACCTCGCCCGAGAGTCCGACCTCAGCCGCAAAAGCACACCGTCCGTCGATAGCCACGTCCTCACTCGACGACAACACGGCCGCAACAACCGCGAGGTCCATGGCAGGATCATCCACGCGGAGGCCGCCAGCGATGTTCAAGAACACGTCCTTGACACCCAAACGGAAGCCGGCACGCTTTTCAAGCACCGCCAGAAGCATGTTTAATCTCCTGATATCGAAGCCAGTGCTCGACCTCTGAGGCGTTCCGTATGCCGCCGAACTCACCAGCGCCTGCGTCTCCACAAGCATAGGGCGCAAGCCCTCGACCATGGCCGCGATGGCGATGCCGCTGACCGCCGTCTCCCTCTGCGAAAGCAAGATCTCACTGGGGTTTTTCACCTCTCTCAAGCCTTCGGCGTTCATCTCGAAGATGCCGAGTTCCGACGACGAGCCGAAACGGTTTTTCACAGTTCTCAAGATACGAAAACCATAGTGTCTGTCGCCTTCAAACTGCAACACCGTATCGACGATATGCTCCAAAATCTTCGGTCCGGCGATGGTGCCGTCCTTGGTGATATGACCGATTAGAAACACCGGCACATGAAACGACTTCGCGATCTTGTTCATCTCGGCCGCCGTCTCACGAATCTGCGTGATGCTGCCAGCGGTAGCCTCCACCGACGGCGACTCCAGTGTCTGAATCGAGTCGACAATCACGATGTCGGGCATCACGTCTTTGAAGTGTTTTAAGATTTTTTGAGTGTCTGTTTCATTGAGTATCAGACAGTTATCGTTTTTAATTCCAATCCTGTCGGCACGCATCTTGATCTGCTGCTGACTCTCCTCACCCGACACATAAAGCACCTTTTTGTTGATCCGCAGCGCCATCTGTAGCAGCAATGTCGACTTGCCGATACCAGGCTCACCACCGAGAAGCACCAACGACCCAGGCACGAGACCGCCACCGAGCACGCGGTTCAGCTCCTCGTAGCCCATGTCGACACGCTCTTCCTGTGCGCTCGTAACCTCACGAATGGGCGTCGGCTTGCTCTTAAAACTTTGTAAATCAATGTCTTTGGAAACGGATTTGCTGTCTTTTCCTGTCACCACCGTCTCTTCCACATAACTGTTCCACGCTCCGCACGCAGGGCAATGGCCTAACCATTTCGGCGACTCATTACCACATTCCTTGCAGAAAAATACCGTTTTAGTTTTTGTCATAACGTTTAATTATTTTTCTGCAAAGATACTATTTTTTTGTATTGGCAAACCTGTAATTTTCCGTTTCCGTCACGTAAATGAAATCCATTTCCGAGACAATATCTCCACATTTTGCAGCTCTTGCACTCATCGACCTTCATCCATTTTCGGTCGCGGTACTTCTCAAACTTGTTTTGCCATACCTCCCAGAAGCTGTCTTTGTAGATATTTCCCTGATGATAATCGGCACGGATGCTCAGACAGCCCGAGATCGAGCCATCGGCCAGAACCGACGCCACGTTGATGCCCGCGCTGCACGAATAATAATGGTTTCGCACCTCGCCCTCATATGGTCCGAGGAAGCCGTCGCAGCCGTAGTCGGCACGGATCTTGCCCTCGAGACGCGTCTGCTTTATGAACTCCAGCATCTCCACAAACTGCTCATTCGACAGCTGCAGCTCAGGGTCGCCTTCGGCTCGCCCAAACGGGAATACTGTAAACAGTCTCCATCGCTTGATGCCAAGTGAAATAAGGTAATCGCGGAATTCAGGCAGGTATTTTATGGTTCTTTGATTTACGCAAGTTATCACATCCCACGTTAAGCCGGGATGCTGTTTCAAAGCCTCAACCGCGACGAGTACATTCTTGTAACTCAATGAGTTACCTCGCATCCAGTTATGGTCTTCCTCAAAGCCGTCGAAGCTCACGGCTATCGACTGTAGTCCGTTTTCAACAAACTCGTTGAGCTTTTCCGGCGTGAGCATCATGCCGTTGGTCACCATGCCCCACACGAAGCCGCGCCTCGAGATCTCCAGTCCGCACTGGGCCAAGTCGCGACGCATCATGGGCTCGCCGCCGGTGGTGATGACCATCACGTTCGACGGGTCTTCGTGGAGGCGTATCTCATCCAAAACCTTAAGAAAATCGGCTAAAGGCATGTCGCTCTGCTCGGAGAGCATACGACAATCGCTGCCACAATGACGGCAGTTGAGGTTGCACCGCAGGGTGCATTCCCAGAAAAGTTGATGTAGCTCGTGTTCCTCCGTGCGTTGCTGGAGGTTCACGCGGTTCAGTTCAAGCCTTACTCTTTTGTTAAAGCCAAGTTTATCATTTCTTCTTTGCGTCATCCTCTTCCAAACGAGTCTTTATTTCGTTGAGCTGAGTGCGCAGACGCTGCGTTTCCTGACCATACTGCTGAATGATCTCAGGTGAGCCGTAAACGCATGAATTTTCACGCTGTGTTATGATTTCCTGAATGGAATCGCGCTCTCTGACCAGCTGGGCTCTCTCGGCCTTTGTCAAGCCTTTATGCGAGTTGCAAGCACCCAGAAATGCCAGTGCTGAAAGGATTCCGACCCAAATTGTGCGAGTGAACTTTTTCATTTTTTTATGTTATAACACTGCAAAAATACAATTATTTTTCGAAAAACAGCTATTTCGACGCAATTTTTTTCGCTAAACCTTCGCGATGATGACCATAATGTTGTTGACAAACATATTCACTGCTATCGCCAACAATATCACTCCGAAGAATTTTCTTAAGATGAAAATGAGATTCTGACCCAGCAATTTCTGAATCTTGTCGAGATGACGAATCACCACATAATCGAGGGCGATATTCAACAGCAAACCTATCAGAATGTTTATGATTCCGTAGTCGGCACGCAACGAAAGCAAGCCCGTCAGGGCACCCGGACCGGCTATCAGCGGGAATGCCACCGGCACAATGCTCGCTCCGCCGCTGTTGTTTTCATTTTTGATGATTTCGCGACCCAAAATCATCTCGACAGCAAGCACAAACAACACGAAAGAGCCAGCCACCGCAAACGAGGCCGAGTCGATGCCGAAGAGTCGCAACAAACCGTCGCCGGCAAAGAAAAATGCCAAAAACAAGCCCAAAGCCACAAGGCAGGCCTGACCCGCCTTGATGACCTTGTTCTGTTCCCTCATGCTTACAAAAATAGGTATCGACCCGAAAATATCGATGATGGCGGCCATCACGAAGAAGGCGCCGAAAATCTCAATAAAATTAATTTGACCTAACATTTTATTTAGTTGACAGTTGAAAATTGAAAATTGAAAATTATTAATAGTTATTAAATATTGGTAATTTAGATGTTTTTGCAGATGTAATGATAGTGCGGACCGAAGCGTTTGAATGCTGCTTCATCCAGCTCTTCCTGGTATTTCGGATGAGCGACGGAGATGATGAGCTTGGCGCGCTCCTGAAGCGAACGACCATAGAGGTTCACCGCTCCGTATTCCGTGATAAACCAATGGATATGGTTACGCGTGGTGACAGCACCCGAGCCCAGATCCAGAGCCGGCACAATCTTGTTGATGCCTTTTCGTGTCGTCGAAGGCATGGCGATGATGGCCTTGCCGCCTTGCGCACGCGATGAGCCGTAAACATAGTCAATCTGACCGCCCACGCCCGAATAAATCTTGTCGCCAAGCGAGTCGGCACACACCTGACCAGATAAATCAATCTGTATTGCCGAGTTGATCGACGTCATCTTGGGCTGCTGCGCGATGATGAACGGATCGTTGGTATACTCCACATCTTTCAGCAAAACCTCGTGGTTGCCGTCGATGAAATCATATATCTTCTTAGAACCCATCACGAAGGTGGAAACGATTTTACCTTTGTCGAGCTTTTTGTTGTCGCCAGTGATGACGCCTTTTTTCACCAACGGAAGTATGCCGTCGGAGAACATCTCGGTATGGATGCCGATATTTTTATGATTGTGGAGACATGAAAGAATGGCGTTCGGGATGCTTCCGATACCCATCTGCAGGCAGGCACCGTCTTCGATGAGTTCAGCGCAATAACGGCCGATGGTCTTCTCCACCTGGTTCGGTTCGGGCATCTCGACGGTGAGCAAAGGAGTGTCGTCTTCAACAAAAACGTTGATTCTGCTGATGTGCACCAACGCATCGCCAAAGGTACGAGGCACGTGTTTGTTGACCACTGCGATGACGAACTCGGCGCTCTCCATGGCTGCCAAGGTGGCGTCGACTGATGAGCCTAACGACACGTAACCGAACTTATCTGGCGGACAAACCTGGATCATTGCGACGTTACATTTAATATATCGTTCACGATATAATTTTGAGGTTTCACCAAGAAACACTGGGATATAGTCGGCCAAACCCTTCTGCACGCTCTCGCGGACGTTGGCGCCGACGAAGAAGGCGTTGTGCTGGAAGATGCCTTCAAACTCAGGGTCGACATAAGGTGCTGCCCCTTCGGTGTGAAGGTGGTGGATGTAAACGTTTTTCAGTTCCCCTGCCCTGCCGCGGTCGCAAAGGGCTTTCACCAGACATTGTGGCACGCTCGATACCGAGCTGATGTGCACATGGTCGCCCGATTTTATCACTTTAACGGCTTCAGCCGCTGTAACTGCTTGATACTGTTTCTTCATGGCGACTTCATTTTACAACGATTCTTTCAACAAATTTCTGATTTCCATCGAAAACTGAGATGAAATAAACGCCTTTTTCTAGGTTACTCACGTCAACTTTAGCTTCGCTTCCATCAATATCGCCATTCATCACATTTTGTCCTATCATATTGAAAATCTGATAGTTAAAATGATTTGAATTTTCAACGTTGATATTCAACAAACCATTAGTAGGATTCGGATAAACCGAAACAACATATTCGTTTTCATCGACACCTTGCGGTGATACATATATCATTTGGACTTGAACCTCAAAATCGACATATTGTCCGTCGCTTGAGGCGCGCAACACTAATGTCGCTGTGGCATCTTTATTGGTGAGGCGCTGTAAAATCAGGAATCTGCCGTTAGGATCGGCAAGATAGGCATTTAAATCTGTTTCATTCGAATTTGAAATAAAGCTGTAAACGATATCCTCATCTGGGTCGTCAGGGTCGGTTGCGACGCTGGTGATTTCATGTATCGTCATCAATGGATATTCATCCATCACTATGGTTCCGACAGGATGTGCGATGTAAGGCGGCAAATCAGGTGGAGTGATTGTGCCTTCACCGGTAACCGCAGTGTACTGAGCATTCAAGCCAGTCTGAGTCAAATCGGTGTGATTCGAGGCAGTGAAGCCGCCCCAGAAATACGACGAATAGTAGTTGGTAAACATCCAGCCGCCGCTGTAAATCTCGTTTTCGCCTTCTTCGCCGACCCAGTAACCGTTAGCGCCAAGCGTGACATCTTCGAAAGTGGCGGTGCCTACTGTCACTGCGACCTCGTTACCCGAAACGCCAGCCGACAATGCGGAGGCCGCTGCGCTCAACGAGGTGTAGCTTGGATTTTGAGAAGCGTTAGTGTTGATGGTGTAAGTGCCTGATAATTGGGCATTTACGATTGTCGCAACAAACAGCGACACGATTAAAATGATACATTTTTTCATAATAACTTAATTTAATTCCCGAACTAATTATTAAACCATGCATTGGGAGGTCTTCTGACTCGCCCGAGTCTGCCGCCTTCCCATCTTGCGACAGTGGCTTGATTGACAGACCGTTACGTGCGGACTCACAGCAGCGGGTACTGTTGCCGATTTGCACGGCATTCCCTTTTCCAAAGCGACCGCAAAATTACAAAAATTATTTTGCAGAATATGCAGTTTTAATAAGAAATATTTTTACTTTTGCAAAAAATTTAAACACTATTTAAAACAAAAAATATCACCATGAAAAAAGCTTTAATACTTTTTGTTTGTTTATTGTGCTTGAATAGCACCATTTTTGCCCAAAGATACTATAAATCCGTTGATCTTTTTGCCGGAGTGGGAGCAAATACATTCAATAACTTCACCGCAGGAATCAGCCTGACTTACGGTATCAATCTCAACAACTATTTCTCTTTAGGTCTTGGTGCAGGTTGCAGATATTCAAATGACGTCTCGTCGGTTGGAGACGGTGGCGATTACAGCATTTCATATTTGTTGGTGCCTCTTCACGCACGTTTGAAAGTTAATCTCGGCACCCCGGATAAGGCTCCGTTTTTTATGTTCGACGGTGGATGGTCATACGACTTTTGGAGGATGCGGCATGTTGTTTTGCTGGAACCGTCGTTGGGTGTCAATTATAAAGATAAAATGACATTGTCGGCCGGTGTAATTATGTACCCGGGAACATATACGAAGACTCGTCCGATTAACTCACCATCATCAGTAGGATATGGTCCCGTCGATGGATGGGCGTATGTGGTTTGCGCTAGGGTCGGGTTTTATATAAAATAAGATCCTCTCTGTATTTATCGGCAATTTCCTTTGCGATTTCAACAGCGTCGCCTTGTGGTTCGGCGCTGAACTCTCCTAGGCGTTCGCGCCACCATTGGCCTTCGTAGCGGCAGATACGGTCGTGATAATCACGCTCATCGAAGTCGACGCCAGCCGCGCGGGCGGCGTCCATGTCTTTGAAGAACTCCTTCCAGCGGTAGGCGTAGTAGGTCTCGGTGAGTCCCGCCCAGGCGCGGCTGGCGTATTCGTTCAACAGAGCGTCTTCCTCACCCCAAGTGGTGATGATGTTACGTGCATTGCTCTCGAAATAATCCTTCTCTTCGTCAGTATTTCCTATTGCTCGCGCGTCTTTGATCCATTTTCCGACAAGGAAAGCCGGCTCGGTGGCAAGTATGCGCTCAGTGTCGTCGAGAATCGAGACCATGGTCTTTTCGATCTGCTGCATCTTCTCGAAATCGCTGTCGCGATAGGCTTTCACGTAGTCTATATACAAGTCGCTGAAGTAGTTGCCTAGCATCTGACGGGTGATGTTCACGATGTCGAAATGACGGGCGCGGGTGTTGCAATCAGCCGCCAAAAGGTTATCGAGGACTTCGAGCAGCACCAAATTGTTGTATTTATACGTGGGAGCGATGTAATATTGCCTGTATTCCTTGATGTTTCCAGTTGTAGGTCGCTGGTTGATGCGCACGCACTGTCCGGGTGAAGACACTTTATTATAAACGCTGTCGGCCAAGAGTTTCCAAGCCGTGCGATAATGCTCATCGACTTTTCCGGCACGCTGGTCGGCCAGACTCTGCACCCAGGCATCGACGTTCTGTGTCAGCGGGTCGCTCCACGCCTTTTCAAACACATATTCATACATGAACGGGTTGCAGTCGAAGCCCTCGAGAGTCGAGCCGATGCCTACGAAGTTATCGCCGCCTTTTGCGAAGGCACGTTCGATGCGCGCGTTGACGGTGTCGAGGTTGCCTGCCAGCATTGAGTTTCCACCGAAGTTGCCGAGGTAACACCAGATGTAAGGCACGCCGTAATAAGAGTTGGTGCGCTCCCAGATCGGCTGTCGCTCGCAATAATAGTCGAGCAAAAGGCGGCGTTCCTTGTCGAATGAAGTGATGTAAGCCTCGATACGGTTGTCGATCTCCCAGTATTGGCGCTCGTTCCAGAACAGCCATGTCATCTCGAGCCAGGTGGCGTCGGGGTCGGCGGCCTCGAGCGACTCATACACCTGACGGCTGACGCGGCCAAGATATTCAGGCTCCCAACTCGGCGGGATCATCTCATTGAAGATGTCGATGCCATAGATATGGTCGGTGCCGTAAAACTCTATCTCTTTGTCGATGAATTTCTTCTGAATCTGGGCATACAGCTCGCATTCCGGGTCGAGGAATTTACACCAGCATGTGCTGTCAAATCCTGCCCAGTCGCCAAGAGATGCCAACGGCGCATCAGGATAAATTCTTGTGATGCATGGTGGCACATGACCTGCAAAACCAGGCAATACCGGCTTCATATTGAGTTCTCTTTCGCGCTCAACAATCTGTTTCTGCAACGCTTTTTGATTCTCCAGCCACACCATAGGCAGCGGCCCGCCCCAACGGTCGATGTTCTGCATTCTATGCCACGGCAAGTGCGCCGGACCAGTGAAATAACTGCGAATCTCTTCATCCGTCAGGCCTAAATCGCTCCACACTTCATACCAAACCGATTCTTGACCGGTGATAGCCAGCGGCAGGTTGATGCCGTTGAGCGCCATCCAGTCGATGAAATGCTCCCATTGCGACCAGTTCCACCACGGCATAGTGTAACCGAAGGTGCAGTAATTCAAGAAGAAACGGTCGGGGACGCGGGCGTTCAAGCGGACTTTCTCGGGAACTTGAGGCATCTCAGTAGGAATCTCGAGTTTTTCGGTCTCAAACCACGAATATTGTGCCTTGCAATAATATTTAAGGTAATGATTCAATCCCACCGCCATGCTGTTGGCGTCGTTACCACGAATGACAAGATTTTTGCCTATTGTCTCGATTTCAAAACAATCAATGGTATCGTTAAGTCGTTCAAGCACAATATGTTTCGAATATTCTGGAACTACACGCTCAACCAAACCGCGCATAGCGACACATTCCGAATCGGTTTCTTTTTTCCCGCAGGAAAAGCACAAAATAACGCTTGCAATAGCAATGAGATACAGTTTTTTCATGATTTTAAGTCTTATTATTTCTTATACAAACTTGGTGCCAAATATTTTGCTTTTACCATCTTTTTTTCAATAGGTTTATTTTTGACAAATCTGTAACAATCTTCGGGAGTTGTTGCGTATTCTTTTAAATAGTCCAGTGTTGTGTCAACTGTATTTTTCCAATGTTCATAGTCTCCTTTTTTAATAACAACCTCATTCAAATAAGCCCATTTCATCTCTCCATAATACTGTTCACACTCATCTTTAATTGTGGCAAACCACATAGTATATGGATTGTCTGGGTTCTCTATTATTGTACTATCATTAAAACGCTCATAAAAGTGGTCAAGTTTGTAACGAATAGTTCTTGCGCAAAGCTCATCAATATCGAATAGCGTTTGTTGGATTTCTAAACCCAACGAATCGGGTTTTATAATTACAGATTGAGGTTTCTCAAAAGCAGGTGCTATGTAAAGTTTTTCGTGATATTGACCTGGTTTATATTTCCCTTTAGTAACATCTACAGCATAAAACAATCCGTAAGCACCAACAACACAATACCCATAATCACCACATTCTTTTATTGAGGATAAAGGTACATCTCTAACATCACGTTGAAAGTCGGCAGTGGTCAGTTTTCTGTCAGGCTGCCAAAAGATGTGTGTCTTGGTCTCTGTTTGATAATCTTTGTTTTGAGAATAACCTGTAATGTTGATTATCAATATAAAAAATAGTAATATAGATTTTTTCATAACTGTAATTTTTTGCAAATATAAAAATTCTTTAAACTTTAAACTATAAACTTTAAACTTTTTTGTATTTTTGCAGCCGAAATTCAAGGGGTGCTCCTCTGGGGGCTGAGATGATACCCTAAAAACCTGATCCGGGTAATGCCGGCGTAGGGATGGATACTTCTACTTTTCCCCTTCACATTTATTAACAAATTAACAAAAAGTTCAAAAATGAAAAGAATTTTTCTTTGTATCGCTGCTTTTATGCTTGCAGCAAATGTGAATGCGCAAAATGAAATCGTTTTCGACACCACCAACTACGAGATGCTTCAAGAGGTGGTCGTCAGCGGTGTGAAAGTGCAGAAAAACGCACCTTTCGCTGTGACAGACATCAACAAAACAGAGCTTGAAGAGTTTTCCAACACCGGAAAAGAGCTCCCGTTCCTGTTTTCAAAGACCCCAGGTATCATTTCATGGAGTGAGAACGGCGTCGGAACAGGTACTAGCTATATGCGTATCCGTGGCGCCGGCGACTCACGTATCAACGTGACGCTCGACGGAGTGCCGCTCAACTCACCCGAAGACCAGTGCGTGTTCTGGGCCAACATGAACAGCTACGGATCTCTGCTCGGTGGCGTACAGATACAGCGCGGAGTCGGCTCATCGACCAATGGCGACGGCGCCTTCGGAGGTACTGTCACATTGATGTCGGCATCACCATCGACAGTGCCAAGTGCCGAAATCACTGGCTCTTACGGCAGTTTCAACACCCTTAACTTCGGAGCGAAGGCATCAACCGGACTGCTCTGGAACCACCTCATCATCGACGGCGCCTACCATGAGACCAACACCGACGGCTTAATCCATGGCACCTCAGGACGCAGCGGAAGTTATTACGGCGGTGCCACCTGGATGGGAAAAAACTTCATTGTCCGTTACAAAAACATCGGTAACTTCGAAAACACCGGCCAGGCATGGAACGGTGTCACCGCCGGCGACAACAACATGAGCTTGATGGACGGCACCTACGGAACTCACACTGGCATAAAGACTTACGCCGATATGTACAAGGTCGGTCTCGGACAGTTTAACTCGCTCTACGAATACCTGGTCACCGACGCCGACGGCAACTTCGTGAAAGACGAAAACGGCAACTACGTCACCGAACGCTATAAACTCAGCGACGGAAGTTACTGGGACAAGACCACCGACAACTTCTGGCAGGATCACAACATCCTCTCACTCGCATGGGAGATCAACGACCACTGGGCAACGACGGCAACGCTGCATTACACCTACGGCTACGGCTTCTACGAGGAGTTCCGCTACAACAACAAACTCTCGAAGTTCGGCATGGAATATTACAACCCCGACGGCAGTCAGGTGAAAAAGACCGACTTCGTGCGTAAAAAAGGCCTCCGTCAGGATACCTACGGCGCAATATGGTATACCAATTATAAAGACGACAGATGGAACATCATCGGCGGCGCAGCTTTCCAGTATTTCACCGGAAACCACTTCGGCTACGTGACTTACATCGCAAATGCCAACGTCTCTAACTATTATCTTGCCGACGGTGCCTATAAATACTACGATTCCGACGCCTTCAAAACCGACGGAAACGCCTTTATCAAAGCATCATATAGCTTCTGCAACAACTGGAGCGTCTTCGGCGATGCCCAATATCGCTACGTAGACTATAAAACCAACGGCATCAACGATAAATTCTACGACGAAGGCAGCGGACTGTATAACCAGAAGCTTGACATCCACGAGACGTACAACTTTTTCAACCCCAAAGGCGGTATCTCGTACGACAGAAAAGCCCATCACGCCTATGCATCAGTAGCTATGAGCCACCGCGAGCCTGAACGTAACAACTTCACCGACAACGGCTCATATCCTTTCCCGAAACCAGAGCAACTCATTGATTATGAATTAGGTTACAACTATAACGACAACATCTGGTCGGCTGGCGCCAACGTTTATTATATGGATTACACCGACCAGTTTGTGCAGACAGGCGCAGTCAGCGACATTGGCGAAGCTTTGACCACAAACATCAAGGATTCCTATAGATTCGGTATCGAGCTGCAGGCTGGCGTCAACGCTACAAAATGGCTCACCATCGAGGCAAATGCAGCGCTCAGCCAAAATAAAATAAAGGATTTCGACGAGGTGGTTGAAGACTGGGACAATGGCACAACAACAATCCACTACGACAACTCAACGCTTGCATTCTCACCTTCAGCAATTCTTAACGGTTTCGTCACTTTCCATCATAAAGGTTTTGAAGCCACTTGGCATACCAACTACGTCTCAAGGATGTATCTCGACAACACCGAGAACAAGGATCGCTCATTGCCTGATTATTCGACATCAAACGTGAGCCTCGGCTACACTTACAAGCCTCAGAAATATGTGAAAGAAACCACTTTCAAGGTTCATTTCAACAATATCTTCAACAAACGCTACGCTGCCAGCGGCTGGGTCTATTCGGCAATCTACGAAAGCGGCGGTCACCCTAACGACAACCGCTACTACCAGATCGGCTTCATCCCGATGGCCGGCTTCAACGTGATGGCAAACTTAACACTGAAATTCTAATGGAATTCATCGCTAAACACTGGCTCGACATTGTCACCACAATACTCGGACTTGCCTACATTTTACTGGAATATCGGGCTAGCGTGTGGATGTGGCTCGTAGGCTTCATGATGCAGGCGCTCGGCATCGTGCTTTATTACCAAAAAGGCCTCTATGCCGACTGCGGAATGGAATTCTATTACCTCGCAATGACGGTTTATGGCTATTGGAAATGGGTGCATGTTTCGAAAAGGGCAAATAATGATTCGCCCCTACAAATTCGTCATTTTCCTAAAAAGATGATATTGCCGTGGTTAGGAATTATTGCCGTGGTATGGTTTGTTATCTATTTGATACTCACCAACTTTACCAACAGCAACGTCCCGATTGCCGACAGCTTCACCACAGCATTGAGCATCATCGGGATATGGGCTTTGGCGCATAAATATCTCGAGCAGTGGTTCATCTGGATTGCCGTCGACGTGGTAACCTGCGGACTATATTTCTTCAAAGACATCCCGTTCAAAGCCAGTCTTTACGCGCTTTACGTGATAATCGCAGTGTTCGGATACTTTAAATGGAAAAAAATGATTGCAGTAACGTCATAATTATTTATCTTTGCAAAAAATATAATTATGAAAAAGCATCTTATTCTCATTATCCTGATTTTAGCAACGTTTTTTGCATCAGCGCAGAGCCGGTCGTTACGCGAAAAAGGTCCGGTGTTCCGTCCGGAAGTCGGTCTTGGCATCTACAGCGTAGGAACGTTTGAAAACATCTGCGGAATCAATACCTTTGCGAAATCAACTTTTGGTAATACGATGTATAACCAAAACGTTTTTCTGAAAAATGAAGGCGATTCGGGTATCAGCTACACTTTCCTGGCCAACTACGGAATGCTGTTGACTCACTGGATTTATATCGGTGCAGGTACCGGTTTTTATGGTAACAACGGTGGAGTATCGATGCCTTTTTACATCAACCCTAGAATTTATCTTGGAAACAGGAAAACGACGTTTTTCTTCGACTTCAGAGCCGGTTATGCTATTAATCTGTTCGGTAATAAACTTGCCGATGACTCATATTTCATTAAAAAAGGAGTGTTCGACAAGACAATCTACTACTACAACAGCACCTCCGACGAGTTCATCGAAACCCTCGACTATACCAATTTCGTGACAATCAAGTCGTCGGCGATGAGGATGCAGGGTTATTACCTTGCGTTCGGCCTCGGCTTCGAAAGAGGACGCTCGAGCTATACCTTCTCTATCGATGTTTTCAACACCAACTTAAAGACAACAGTCGAAAACCATTATTGGGAGTATGTCGACAACAGTGGTGAGAATGCTAAAGACGCTCCGACAAAGTATAATACCGAGACCAACACCTACGACGACGCTAATAAGCTCGGCTGGGTGCTCTCATTCAAATACGGACACTGTTTATATAAATAACCATTAAAAACACAATACCATGAAAAAGACATTTACATTATTAACACTGTTGTTGGTATCTTTATTCGGCTTGGCTCAAAGCTTTGTGATGATCAACAACGACAACTTGGAACAACTCTTTAATGATGACAATCTGACGATTCATTATTACAACGACAACTTCATTTTGGCAACTGCCAATGTTGTTGAAAACAGCATGAAAATTCTTGATAATCAAGCTTTTAAAAATTCTGATGCTTATTACATTGTTTATTGCGGGAAAGAAAATCAGGAAAATTATCTTTCCGATAAAAACGATGTTAATATCCTGTTTAAAAACGATGATATCGTGATTGTTGATAACACTGTTGCGCCATTTAAAAACGACGGTATGATAGCGGTTTTCAACAAAGAAGCAAAGTTGCCGGTCGCTCATCGCGATTTCCCAGTCGTTACTGTCGAAAATGCCACCATCCGTGAGATGATGAATCAGGTGAACATGGATTCACTTCAGGCTACGGTGCAGCATTTGCAGGATTATCAGAACCGTATGTGGAACTCGACCAACGCTTTTGCAGCTTCCGATTGGATTGCCGGGCGCATGGCAGCTCTCGGACTTGAGGTTGAACAGCAGCCTTTCTATGCCAACACATGGTATGGAAGCGGTCAGGCGGCACCTAACGTAATCGGTATCCAGCGCGGTACTGTTTATCCAAACACTTACGTCGTCTGTGGAAGCCATTTCGACTCATTTGCATATAGCGGAAACTGCCCCGGTGCCGACGACAACGCAACAGGTGTGGCAAGCGTGCTTGAAAGCGCCAGAATTATGACACAGTATGAGTTTGAATATTCAATTATTTACTGCGCATATGGTTGCGAAGAGATGGGACTTTACGGCAGCGAGGCTTATGCGTCACGTTGCCAGCAGCAGGGTATGGACATCATCGGATATTTCAACAACGACATGAATGGATATCTCTATGGTGATGCAATTCATATCGACTGTATCTATCCTAATTCAGTGGCTCAGATTGGTGATTATTATATGAATGTGGCAAACATTTATTTCCCTGAAATGCAAGTGCGTCACGTCACTTTATCAGGAGGCGACAGCGACCATACATCATTCAACCAGCACGGCTATATGGGAATTTATCCTTTCGAGGATGTTGATCATTACAGCCCATACATTCACACATCAGATGATTTGATTGGAAATAGCGTTAACAGTTTCGCAATGTCGCAGCGTTACTGCCAAATGAATATCGGCTGCTTGTCAGAGATTGCAAATCCTGTTGGTTCGCAAGTTTATTGTAATCCAGTTAATGATTTTGCTGTGGAATATCCTTACGTAGCTGATGATTATTCAACACTCAGATTAAGCTGGACTGAGCCTTCAGAGGGTTCAACAGGAACATTAGTTCGTTTCGACGTTTATCGCGACAATGACATGGTTGCAGAAACCACCGGGTATGAGTTTTTTGATGAAATTACAGAGAATGTCGATGTTGATTATTATGTGATGGCGGTTTATAGCGACGGTTGTTGGTCAGCTTCAGAGACCATTACAGTGCATAGTGTTTTGGATGTTCCGGAAATTGATGATTTGAATGAGGAAGTTGTCCGTTATGAGGTATACGACATGATGGGACGCCTCGTTTACAGCGAAAAAACCGTATGGAAGAATATCAACGAAATCCTTGTAACTGATTTAGAATCAGGAATTTACATGATGCGGTTTTTCACGAAAAACGGTAATACGATAACGAAGAAAATCGTTAAAAAATAATCACATTTTGTGATAATTTTCGGTAAAAATAACGTAGGGGCAAAACATTTTTTGCCCCTACAATTTTTTATTACGATTATTCTGTAGTGAGAGTTGTATACAATTCCGAAAAAGATTTTTCAGCAAACGTCGGAATCTCCTTGTGAACACCCCAGGTCTTTTTGATCAGCTGCTTCATCTCGAGGCGGTTGAGGAAGTCCTTGGTCTTATCCATATCTTTGCGGTTATCAACACGTTTCATGATGAAGTTGATAACTCGTTTCTCACCCAAAAGGTTGGCATCTTCGCGCGCTATCTCGATTCTGTTTCGCAAAATCAGGTCGCTGATCTTGATGTTCATCGGACAGTATTCCTCGCACTGACGGCATGAGCTGCACGCTGTGGCCAGATGCGCTGCCTCCTCATAACCGTCGGCAATCTTCTGAATCATGCCAACAGGTCCCGGAAAAGCGTTGTCGTAGACGTGTCCGCCTATGGTGTTGAAAACCGGACAAACTCTATGACAGCCGCCACATTCGATGCATGTCATGATGATGCGCTGAGGGTCTTTAGAGAACATCGTCGAGCGATTGTTGTCGACCAAAACAACATACAGCTTCTGGTTTTTCGCAGGCTTATTTAATATGGTATAATACGACTTCGCACGGATGTTTGTCGGCTCGTACAGCGACGAAAGTGGTAATAAAACATTGATATCGTCGAGATTCGGAATAAGCTTATCGATACCGACTAAAACAATGTGAACTTTAGTGTTTGCCGTCGATTTCAGCATATTACCCTCATCTTCAGAGATGATGATATCGCCAGTCTCAGCCACAATGAAATCGGCTCCGGTGATGGCAGTGTCGGCAGCTGAATATTTATCATTCAACACCTTTCGCGTGACTGTCATGAGCTGCTTGGCACTTAGCTTGTCGCTGGTGCCGAACTTTTCGGAATAAATCTCGGCTACATCTTCCTTGGTCTTATCAGCTGCCGAATGATTCGGATCCGATGGCCGCTCATTATATTGATAACAGATGAAATCGCCGGTGTCGGTCTCGGTGACGTCGACTTTTTTCATCTCCAAAAACGGCATCAAACCTATTTCTTCAGCCAAAATACTCTTCGTTTTTACAATATTTTTCGATTTTTCATCATTTAAAATATTGTAAATCATATATTTAGCCTCTTCAGCATCGCAAGCCCAGCGGACTATTCCGCCATTGTTGATAACATTGGTCTCAAAGTCGACTAGGTATTTGTCGTAATACTTAAAAGCCTTATTCCTTATATTAAAAGCGCGACTTTTCTCAAGACTTATGTTCGAATAATATTTGGCACAATCCTTAGCCATAAGCATAAAAGCCTCGTAGCGAGCCGTCATCCTCTTACGATGCTCGCCATCGAAAGCTATCTGCTTTACGTTCTGACTAAAAATGGTACCCTTTTCTGTCATTATATATCAATCTTTTTAACGCGGTTTAAATGCCGGCCACCTTCGAAATCCGTGGTGAGATACACCTTCACGATATCCCATGCCATCTCGTTGGTGATGAAACGTCCCGGGAGCGCCAAGATATTTGCATCGTTATGCTGACGGGCCAGCTTGCCGAGCTCAACATTCCAGCAAAGAGCAGCACGCACATGCGGATGATGGTTGGCGGTCATCTGGGCACCGTTGCCACTGCCGCAAAGGATGATGCCAAGCGGGTATTTTCCATCCTGGATATCCTGAGCCAGAGGATGAATCATATCGGGGTAATCGACACTTTCGGCCGAATAACAACCATAATCTTTCACCTCATAACCGCTATCTTTCAGTTTATCAATAAGATACTGTTTCATGGCAAATCCGCCGTGATCCGACGCTATAGGAATTATTTGATTCATATCACAAATTGTTGAAAAATTTTTACAAAAATAAAAAAAATTGTTTTACGCAAAATGTCTTTTTCGTTAATTTTTAATAAGTTATAAAAA
>LUZN01000007.1 GCA_001603665.1 Bacteroidales bacterium Bact_22 | reverse complement strand
CGACGAAGGCTGCTGAGCCTTCATCAAGTCAGCAAATATAATATATTTTTTTAAATAAAAAACAAAAATTTTCGAATTTTTGTTGTGATTATTGGTACCATTTTCGAAATGCTCAACAGTACCCTGTGGTAGGTCGCATTTCTGCAAATGGCACCAATAATCTTTATTGTCTCTTTCGGAAGAGTTTCTTTCTGAACATAAACAGATTGAAAATGATGAAAACGACGATTAAAATTCCCAATGTGATGAGTGCTTGAGTGAAGCCTTGCGGGGCGTAGCTTACCAAAAGCAGTACGGGGAAGCCCAGCGCCACTGCTGGAAGTGACTGTAAAACAAGGTTGTTTGCGGCCGGTGTCTCAAATTTCGGGTCGATCTCACGAAGGAGAATCATGCCGTTGGAAGCGGTGCCGGTGAGCATGCCGAACATGCTGAAGAAACCTTCGTAGGTATAGTTCGGATAGAGATGTTTGCAGACCTTGAGCACAAACCAGAAAGTGGCGATGGCGCCGAGGGTGCAGACGAGGATGTAAGGCAGCGCAAACCCCTTGAATTCGCTGAAGTTGATGGCTGCTGTGCCTGCTACAATCATGATGTCGAAGAAGAGTCCGCTGATGCGGTTCAAAAGGTAGTTGTTGATGTATTCGCGCTTCATGATTTGGCGTTTTCTCAAGACTTTGATGATACCTTTAATCATGATGCCGAACAATGTGCCAAGCAGGAAGTTGAAGCCCCACATCAATGGCATCAAGGTCTTCTCGCCGAAGGTGCCGAGGTCTAAAGTCTGAAGGAAATGGTTGAAGAGATATACCAAAAGATATGTGAAAAGCACCAGACAGATTTGGATTGAGAGCTTGTCAACGGACTCAGTATCAGGGATTTCGTTGTCGCCTTCGTAGTCGCTGAGTTTGTTTTTCTGCTTCTCTTGAATCTCGGAGATTTTGATCTTACCTTTTTTCTTTAGAATGTTAAGATAAACGACTCCGACCACGCAGCCGATGATGAAACCCATAGCAGCTATTGACAGTCCGAAGTCTTTGCCCGGGAATATGATGCCTTGCTCCAGTGCCCTATCCATGTATATCGTGCCGAAGTTAAGAGCTTGTCCCGGACCTTGGCCATAGCCCATCGGGAGCAGCAGTCCTGCGGCGTAGAAAATCTTATTTCCGAAGTAGAACATCGGGATTGTAACTAACAGTCCCACAATGCCTTGGATGATATATGTGCTTGCCGTCAGCGTGCCTGTCTCTACCACTTTCATGGTGCTAGATTTCGACTCGACTTTGTTGTTTTTCAATGCTAGAGCGACGAATCCGAGGCCGAGGGCATGGTAAGTGATGATTTCCATCGTGTTTTTGTCGATGAGATCTTCCCAACCTAGAACGTTGGAATATAACCATCTGAATATCAATATCAAAGCGCCGCCTATCAATGCAGAAGGGATGAGACTCTTCTGCATAAAGGGGACTTTGGTTCGAACGATGTTGCCTGCCAATAGGCCGACGGAGATGATACACAGTTGTAACATGACGTTCCAAACGGCGTCGGTTGCGAAAAACGGTACTGCTAATGTATTCATTGTTAATCGATTTTGTTTAGTTTCTCTTCCAAAGCGACGATGATGTCGCGGTATTTTGCGGCATTCATGAAGTCGAGTTCCTTGACGGACTTCTCCATCTCTTTCTTGGCTTCTTGGATAGCTTTTCTGATGTCTTTCGGCGATCGGTAGATGGCGACTTTCTCTGCTGCCTCGGCACGGATGCCTTCTTCGGCCGTCTCATACTCCACCAGGCGTTGTTTGTTGAGGGTCTCGCCCCAAGCAGTGTCGAGCGGTTTGATGATGGTCTTAGGCACGATTCCGTTGGCGATGTTGTACGCCATCTGTTTCTCGCGCCGCCTCTGAGTCTCGTCGATGGTCTTGCGCATCGAGTCGGTGATTTTGTCGGCGTACATTATCACTTTGCTCTCGGCGTTTCGGGCGGCGCGACCAGCGGTCTGCGTCAGCGACCGCTCCGATCGCAGAAAGCCTTCCTTATCTGCATCGAGGATCGCAACCAATTGAACCTCAGGCAGATCGAGGCCTTCACGGAGCAGGTTGACGCCCACAAGCACGTCGAAGTCGCCTTTTCGAAGACCCATCATGATTTCCACACGGTCGAGGGTGTCGACATCAGAATGTATATATCTCGTGTTGATATTCAAGTTGTTAAGATAACGAGTGAGCTCCTCAGCCATGCGTTTTGTCAGCGTGGTGACTAGCACACGTTGCTTGTTGCCGACTACGCGGACTATCTCATCGACGAGGTCGTCGACCTGGTTGGTGCAAGGCCTCACCTCGATTATCGGGTCTAACAGGCCTGTCGGACGGATCAATTGCTCCACGTAGACACCTTGTGTCTGCTGCATCTCGTAGTCGCCAGGCGTGGCGCTGACATATATCGTCTGTCCCGTAAGTGCTTCAAACTCATCGAATTTCAGTGGACGGTTGTCGAGCGCCGACGGCAGTCGGAAGCCGTATTCTACCAAAGTCTGTTTGCGCGAGCGGTCGCCTCCGTACATGCCACGGATCTGCGACACAGTGACGTGGCTCTCGTCGATGATGGTGATGAAGTCGTCGGGGAAGAAATCGAGCAGACAGAACGGGCGCGTGCCGGCGGCGCGTCCATCGAAATATCGTGAGTAGTTCTCGATACCCGAACAGTAGCCGAGTTCCCGAATCATCTCAACGTCATGATTTACGCGGTCTTCCAGACGTTTTGCGTCCTCATATTTGCCTATCTCACGGAAATATTCAGCTTGTTTGAACATGTCGAGCAGAATCTCCTCAGTGGCCTGTTTTATCTTCTCTTTCGAGGTTACGAAGATATTGGCCGGAAATAGCGTGATGTTCTGCAAACTCTCGATTCTGGTGCCGTTTATCGGGTCGAACGACTCGAGTTCTTCAATCTCATCGTCCCAGAAAATGATCCTGTAAGGCGTATCGGAATAGGCCGGAAAAACATCTACTGTATCGCCTTTTACACGGAATCGTCCGCGCGTGAATTCTATATCGTTTCGGCTGTAAAGCGCATTAGAGAGGTTGAAAAGCAGGTCGTCGCGACGAATCTTCTGTCCCAGCTCGATATTGATTACGTTTTTGCTGAAATCTTCAGGGTTTCCAATGCCGTAAATACATGATACTGAAGACACTACGATGACATCTCGTCTTCCGGAAAGCAAAGCCGAAGTGGTGCTTAAACGCAGCCTGTCGATTTCATCATTGATCGACAAATCCTTCTCGATATAGGTATTCGTCTGCGGAATAAACGCTTCAGGCTGATAATAATCGTAGTATGAAACGAAATATTCCACCTTATTTTCCGGGAAAAACTGCTTAAATTCGCTGTAAAGCTGGGCTGCAAGTGTCTTGTTATGACTCAAAACCAAAGCCGGCCGGTTCAGCTCCGCTAGCATATTGGCAATAGTAAAAGTCTTACCGGAACCCGTAACTCCCATCAGAGTCTGGTATCTCTCCCCTGCTAGGATGCCGTTTTTCAGCTGCTCGATGGCTTGCGGCTGGTCGCCCGTTGGCTTAAACTCCGATGACAGTTTGAAATTCATAATCAATGAGTTACATTAAACGTCATGATGATAGGATAATGATCCGACATCTTTTTCTTGATTCTTGTGAATGTCATCGGGACGATATCGTCGCTATGCCAGAAATAGTCGATTCGCAGCAATGGCAGTCTGCCGCAGTATGTCTTGCCCAGACCGCTTCCCACCTGCAGGAAAGCGTCGTTCATATTGGCGTTTCGCATCTGACGGTAGGTGTATGAAAGCGGTGTGTCGTTGAAGTCACCGCAGATGATTATCGGGAGACCGTTGTGAGGCATGTTTCCGACTATCGTCTTGGTATCTTCAGTCCTTTTTTGGAAGCCGTCTTTAAGTTTGAATATCAACGACTTACCCATCGTTTCCGAGTTCTCGACGTAATTCTTTGCGTCGCGAAGGTATTCTATCTCTTCTTTTGAGATGCTAAACGATTGAAGATGAACGCATTCCACGTAAAACTTACCTAATCCTTGAGCGTTGACAAGCTTTACAAACCCAACATCGTCAATTTCGTTGAAATGCTCAGTAAAATCATCATCTTCCAAAGGATATTTCGAGAAAATGTAATTGCCTATTTTTGAAGCGTTGCAATAATATTTACAGCCGATTTGCTCAGCAAAACCTGCAACGTAGTCGACTTTTGAAGTCTTGACAAGATAACATTCCTGAAGGCAAAGGATATCGGGATTTTGTTCTTTAATCATCTCGATAACATCAGCCCTAACACTCTTCGCATCTCGTTGATTATCAGTGATATCCCTAAAATGAGCAATGTTATACGACATTATCTTGATATTGCCGGGTTCGATATGTTCTTTTTTTACAGAATAAGAATTCAAAAAGCCAGGAATTGCTATGGCTAACGCCAATAATGGATAAAGCACCGCTTTTTTCGATTTTAGGACGATTAAAGCCAACAATATCAATAAGTTAAAGAGAAAAATAGGCCAAAATGACACTCCAAAGTAAGATGTGACGATGAAATGGTTGGGCGAGATCATCGGGTTGATGGCACAGAGAACCTGGCTCAGCAGTCCGATCACTGCGAAAATGCCGACCAAAAATATCAGCGCACGTCGTCCGAATGACTTTTTCTTAGCCTTCTCTCCCATCAGTCTTTCTTGCTTTGTTTGAACAGAAACTCTTTCTCTTCTTTTGTCAGGCTGTCGTAGCCGCCTTTGCTGATCTTATCAAGTATCTCGTCGGTACGCTTATCATCGTCGGCACGCTTTCGGTTGTAGTCCCAATCCGTCATTGGACGGCCATTCTCATGATTGTCGTCTTTCTTGAATTTCATCTTGAATTTTGGTCGCCAATCCCCCATTTTATAACGCCAGTACATTATGAGGAAGAAGCCGAACAGCATGCCGCCCACATGAGCGAAATGTGCCACGTTGTCGACCGACGAGAAGCCTGAGAACAGCTCGATGAGGCCGTATATTATCACAAACCATTTTGCCTTGATAGGTATAGCAAAATATATGTAAATTCTGGAGTTTGGCCACATCATGCCGAATGCGAGAAGTATGCCGTAGACCGCTCCCGAGGCGCCCACTGTGGTGAGCATGTTGAGGTAGTCGTTGACTGGGATGCTGCGGTTGCCGATGCTGACAAATTGATAATGTTCGACGATATCGCTAAGTTGGATGTATTGAACGAGTTCCTGCGTCAAGCCGGCGCCGATGCCGCAGACGAAGTAAAATATCAGGAAACGCTTGGGACCCCAGACGTTTTCGATGCTGTTGCCGAACATCCAGAGGGCGAACATGTTGAAGAAAAGATGTGCGAAATTGCCGTGCATGAACATATAGGTCACGAACTGATACGGTCTGAAGTCGGATGCGCCGATGTAATGCAGTCCGAGGTAGTCCGACAGGTCGACATGCCATGCGACATCTGCTGCCCATGTCGCGAGGTAAAATATCACATTGATAATCAAGAGGTTCTTGACTACCAAAGGTAAAATTGAGAAGCCCTGAGGCCTGAATTGGTTTTCCATTAGCTCAAACGTGTTTTTATGTCGTCAGCACTGATGATCGCGAAGATTTTCCTGCCGTTTGGCGCCACTTCTGCCACCGCGCAGCCGAAGAGTCGGTCGACGATGTCCTGCATCTCCAACGCGCTCAGTGTCTGACCCGCCTTCACTGCCATCTGTGATGCCAGCGAGCGTGCTAAATTTAATTTCTTATCTGATTGATTACCAGAGTTTTGTGTCTTGTAATCCTCTAAAATCTTTTCAATGATCGAGACGGCGTCACTGCCTTTGCAGTCGACAGGCGTGCCGTTGATGACGAAGGTGGTGTTGTTCATCGCCTCGATGCGGAATCCGATTTTTTCGAGCTCAGGTTTCAGCTCTTTAAGCAGCGATGCATCGTTGATATTCAATGAGATATGATGCGGGAACAATTCCTGCTGTGACGCTATCACCTCTGTCTCCATCTCCTTGAGATATTTCTCGTAAAGGATTCGCTCGTGTGCCAGATGCTGGTCGATGACGAGGATGCCCGACTTCACCGTGGTGACGATGTACGACTGCTGCAGCTGTATGTACAAACTCTTCTGATCTTCGTCGAGAGGCTTGTTTTCGCTGGTGCTTTCGGCAATTTTGCTGTTTGCCACGATGTCGTTGCTGTCGTCGTAGGCGATGCGCCAGTTTTGTTGTTGCTGATGACGTATCGGACTGATTTTGAACGGGTTATAGTTAGGGTCAAAGTCCACTTTCGGTGTCACCACCGGGCGGTCCATGCGGCTTGCCTCACCGAAGTCGATGCCCATATTCGGGTTGATGTCGAAGTCGAGTTCGGTGGCTAAGTTATTCTGTCCGATGGCTTTACGCACAGCCGAGTGCATGATGGCGTAGATCAGCTTCACGTCGATGAAGTTGACTTCCGTCTTTGTCGGGTGTATGTTGATATCTATCTCTTTCGGATCTATCTGAATATCAAGGAAATAGCCTGGGAAGCAGTCCTGCGGGATGAGCTCCTTGTAGGCGTTTTCCACTGCGTGATGCAGGTAGGCGTGCTTGATGAAACGGCGGTTCACGAAGAAATACTGCTCGCCGCGTGTCTTCTTCGAAAACTCAGGTTTTACTATGAATCCCTCGATTGTTACCGACTCCGTGACCTGGTTCACAGGCAGCAGTTTGCTGTCGTAATCCTTGCCAAAGAGGCCAACGATACGTTGTTTCAGGGTGCCCGGATACAGGTGGAACAGCTCTTTGTCGTTGCTCACGAAGGTGAATCCTATCTCCGGGTTCATTATTGTGATGCGGAAGAACTCCTCATTGATGTGGCGGAGCTCGGCCTCATTGGATTTCAAGAAGTTACGTCGTGCCGGCACGTTGAAAAACAGGTTTTTCACAGTGAAGTTGGTGCCCACTGATGCCGGTTTCGGCAGCTGTTCGATGACTTTCGAGCCCTCGATGCGGATTTTGGTACCCACTTCGTCTTCTTTGCGACGTGTGGTCAACTCGACTTGTGCCACGGCGGCTATCGATGCCAATGCTTCTCCGCGGAAACCCATGGTACGTATGGCGAAGAGGTCATCCGCACACGATATCTTCGATGTCGCGTGCCGTTCAAAACACAGTCGTGCGTCGGTCTCCGACATTCCGCAGCCGTTGTCTACGACTGTGATGAACGTGCGGCCGGCGTCCTTCACGATGAGGTCGACTTGTGTGGCACCCGCGTCGATGGCGTTTTCGATGAGCTCCTTGACAACGGACGCCGGCCGCTGGATGACCTCGCCCGCTGCTATCTGGTTGGCTACTGAATCGGGAAGTAACTTAATGATATCCAACGACATAGCTACTTACCTCCCATCTTAAGGAACATCGTCACAAAATTCTCCAGGAATGGAGTGAAGAATATAACTGAAATCAAAAACGCTGAAATACCGACGATTATCGCGATACGCAGCCATTTGAACGAATATGTGTAAGTCACCTTCTTTCCGTCGTTGATGTCTCTCCCCCATCTCTGCCTCATCTGCACTCTAAGCTTCTCACTATCAGAGAGTTTCGAATCCAAGCCCAGTGCTGCCTTCCTTTTTTCCAACTCCTCTTTTTCGGGGTCGTAATACCTCGGAATGTAGTTAAATTTCGGCATCTCAGGCCTATGAAACATGAAAATTCCCATAATTCAATATTTTAATCTGCAAAGATAAACATTTTTTTCGAGATTTGAGTCAATTTTTTGATTAATAAATATAAAAAAGAAATACATCATTTTTGTCAAAAATTTCATATATTTGCAGATTGTACATATTAGTTTTGAATTGAGATGAGAAAACTGCTATTTGTCTGTGTTTCAATGATTTGCGTGCTCGTATCGTGTGGCGAGAAGTCGAACGAAGCGAAAAATGAGTCATGCACTGAAAACGAAAATCTGATGCAATATACGAGTTATATCGATGTAACTCATTATAAATCAGGATATTATGTCAATGTTTCAAATCCTTGGAATGAGAAATCGCTTGGCGAGTATTATCTCTATCCCGATTCACTCGACCTTCCTGATGAACTCAAAAACCAGGTCGTGATTCGTACTCCAGTGAAGAATGTTGTGGCTTATTCATCGACACAATGGTCAGTATTTCTTGAGATTGGCGAGATTTCGAGAGTGAAGGGAATCCTTGAAAGTGATTACACCGATAATGTTGAGATAAAGCGTCTTTTGGCTGAGAAAAAGATAGAGGATGTGGGTATTGAGACGAGTTTGAATACCGAAATCGTAATCAACCTCCACCCTGACGTGATACTTTACACGCCATATTCGACCGTTCCTAAGACCGAAATCGGTGAGCTTACGGGTGCAGTGATGTTTCCGTTTGCCGACTACCTCGAGAACCATCCTCTCGGACGGGCTGAATGGCTGAAAGTGATAGGTTTTCTTACCTGTCGCGAAGATGACGCCAATCAATGGTTTAACAATATTGTGAGCCGCTATGAGTCGTTAAAAACGCTTTGCGAGAACGCTGAAAACCGTCCGACTGTCTTCTCCGACCTGCCGTTTGAAGGACAATGGTATCTGCCTGGCGGTGCGAGCTATATCGCGCAGATTTTCCACGATGCAGGCGCCGATTACATCTGGAAAGACAACAATTCCACAGCAAGTCTGCCTGTCGACGCCGAAACGGTGCTTTCCAAGGCCCGCGACGCTGATTTCTGGCGCGTGATGAACTCGACTAATCACAAGTTCTCATATGAGGGGTTAGCCGTTGAAAATGAATTATATACGTATTTTAAGGCATATAAAGACAGGAATATTCTGGTGTGCGATATCCGCGAAAGCGGTTATTTCGAGAAATCGGAATACGAACCGGACATACTGTTGAAGGACTTCGTCTATGCTTTCCATCCGGAAATGCTTGAAAATGAAGACTATACGCCGAAATATTTCTATAGGTTGAAAGATGAAAAATAGCAGGATAACCATCGGAATTTTAGGGATTATCATCTTCGGAATCATCCTTTTTGTGCTGAATCTGTTCGTCGGATCGGTGATGGTTCCTTTTGAGGACATATTTAAAGTATTACTTGAAGTAAATGATGATAAGACTCTGAGTGTCATTATTTTCAATTATCGACTACCTCAAGCTTTGACGGCGTTGTTAGCTGGCGCCGCTCTGGCAGTGGCGGGACTTTTGATGCAGACACTTTTCAGGAATCCCCTCGCCGACCCTTCGATGTTGGGAATCTCGAGCGGCGCCAGCTTGGGTGTCGGAATTGTGATTCTGCTCACGGGTGCAATCTCAGGTGCAGCGGTCTCGTCATTTGGCTGGTGGTCGACAATAGGTGTTAGTCTGGCGGCCTTCATCGGCGCCGTGGTGGTGCTTTTCATCATGTTGGCCTTCTCTTCAAGAATGAAAAACATGACGACACTTATCATTATCGGCTTGATGATCGCCTATCTGGCGGGCTCAATCACCGATATCCTCAAGTTTTTCAGCTTAAAAGAAGACATTCACGCCTTCGTGATCTGGGGCATGGGCAGTTTCTCGGGCGTTGGCACCTCGAAGATGACTGTATTCGCCATTAGCATCATCATCGGACTGATTGCGACCTTCTTCCTGTCGAAAAACCTGAATATTCTGCTTTTAGGCGAGATGTACGCCGAGAATCTGGGCTTGAACATCCGTAAGAACAGCGTGATAATCATTCTCGTCTCAGGTTACCTTACAGCCATCGTGACGGCTTATTGCGGTCCGATAGCCTTTGTGGGTCTGGCAATGCCGCATATCGCCCGATTCCTGTTCAAGAGCAGCGACCATCGCCTACTCATTCCGGCTACAATGCTCATCGGCATGGATATGACTCTATTCTGCAACCTTATCGCCCGCATGCCTGGTTTCGACGGCAACCTGCCAATCAACGCAGTGACGGCTTTCATCGGAGCTCCGGTGGTCATTTCAGTAATTATGAAAAGTAAAAAATAAATGGAAATATTAAAAACATCATCATTATCAATAGGTTACGATAGCAAGACCATCGCTTCCGACATCAACGTGACGCTGAGTGAAGGCGACATCATCGCTCTTATCGGTCCGAACGGTGCCGGAAAGTCGACGTTGTTTAAGACCTTCTCCACTCATATCAAACCAGTTGGCGGTAAGATTGAATTGTTTGGCAAGGATTTAATGTCGTATTCGCCTAAAGAGCGCGCTAAGTTGCTTGGCATAGTCCTCACCGAGCGTCCTGATGACATGTTTCTGAAGGTGTTCCACGTGGTGGCGGCAGGCCGTTACCCTTACACGGGCATGTTCGGAAAGCTGAACGAAGATGATGAGAAAGAAATTAAAGTATCACTTGAACTTGTAGGTGTTAATCATCTGGCCGTCAGAGTGTTCAATACATTGTCAGATGGTGAAAAACAGAAGGTGATGATAGCCAAGGCGATAGCTCAAAACACGCCTATCATCATGCTCGACGAGCCTACCGCTTTCTTGGATTATCCGAGTAAAATCGAGCTCTTTTCTTTGCTTAAAAAGCTTGCAAAAGAACAGAAAAAAGCCATTCTTTTCAGTTCGCACGACCTTGAACTTCTGCTCCGCTACACCGACAACCTCTGGATTATGGCGAAAAACAAGCCATTTGCCGCAGGCCTGAGTTCAGATTTGCTTAAAAATGGTATCATAAAAGAATATTTTGAATTAAAAGAAATTGATAATCTAAAAATTTAAAACCATGAAAAAACTTTTATCATTATTGACATTATGCCTCATCTTAGGCATCGGCGTCATTTACGCCCAAAATCAAAGAGTCGTTGTGCTTGAATGCTTTACAAGCGCTACATGCGGTCCATGTGCATCGGCAAACCCTAATCTCGACAACCTTATTAATAATAATGCCGATCATATGATTGCCGTTAAATACCATGTTAATTGGCCATACGCAGGCGATCCTATGAATCTGCATAATCCAAGTGAGGTGTCATCAAGAGTATCTTATTATAATGTCACAGGTGTTCCTACATCGGTCGCTGACGGCACTTGGAGTAACGGTTCGAGTGCGGTAAATCAGAACCTGATCAATCAATGGGCTGCAGTAGCTTCCCCTATTGAGATGCAGATGACATATTTTTTCAATGATACTCAAGACACTATCTCGGTTGTAGTGATGGGACGCGCTTTGTCTGCTGTCAATTCAGACCACTTGAAACTGCATATTTCGGTGGTTGAACAGACCATGACGTATACATCGGCACCTTGCGCCAATTCTAATGGAGAACGCATTTTCCATAATGTGATGAAAAAGATGCTTCCTAATGCTCAGGGCACCAACATCCCGTCTATGGAAGTCGGTGATTATTTTGCTGTGAAATATTCTTGGCCTTTGGCTAATGTAATGGATATCAATGAGTTGACTGCTGTAGCATGGGTTCAGGATGCAAGTACTAAAACTGTATACCAAGGTTGCAAATCCTCTGGAAGCATAACACCATACTATGCTAAACAGGCGAAGATAAGCAAGTTGGATCACACCAAAAAAACAATCTGCTCATCGCGTGTCAATCCTGATATCTTTGTTACTAATTTCGGTTCAGAAACTATTAACTCATTGGCTATCAACGTTGCAGTCAACGGTATTAGTGCTGCCGACCTGACTTGGAATGGTAATATCGCTTTCAGCGAAACAAAAAAAATCAACCTTGGAGAATTGGATTTCAGTGGACTGGATCTTGAGGAAAGCAACGAAGTGGTGTTTACAATAACACAAATCAACGGTGCTGCCGACGATTACGCTCCAGGTACGTTTAATTACACGTTTACATCAGCTCCTGTTATTGTCGACAAGGCCTTTAAACTCGTTCTCCGTACTGATGATGAGCCACAACTGATCACATGGGAAGTTACGAACACATCTAACGGTGAAGTAGTTGTTAGCGGCGGTCCTTACACAGAGGCACACCACCAATATACTGAGAATTTCACACTCGACAATACCGGATGCTATATGTTAACGGTTTATGACGCCGGTGGTAACGGTATGGCAAGCGGTAGTGGTCTTTACGGTCTGAAAGCAGGTAGTCAGACTATCATCTCAGGCAGTGATTTTACCGATATGGATTCGAATGAGTTTTACTTTACAAAGACCACTGGTATTGAGGAAACCTCTGTAAATATTGCTACAGTCTACCCTAACCCATCCAATGGAACTCTAACCGTCGATACCGAAGAAAACGGTGTAGTGATGGTTTACAATACAGCCGGACAGATGGTGTATACCATTGGTATTGAAGGCAAGACGGTGTTAAATCTCTCGAATCTTGAAAAAGGAACATATCTCCTCGTTTTGACGAATAACTTCGGTGAAAGCAGTAAGCAAGTCATTGTTTTACAATAATTTATGAAAAGATTATTCTTTTTCATCTTAGTGATTTCGATGTTTTCGTGCAGCAAAAGCAAGGTCGACCTGATTGTACACAACGCCAACGTCTACACTGTTGACGGTCAGTTCAGTAAGGCCACTGCTTTTGCTGTCGACGACGGAAAATTTGTAGCTGTCGGCTCGGATCGGAAGATCTTCAGTCATTACTACGCTTCGAAGACCCTCGATGCACAAGGTCGGAGCGTCTATCCTGGCTTCATCGACGGCCACTGCCACTTCGTAGGCTACGGCGAGACCAAAGTGCGTTTTGCCGACTTGAACGGCTGCAAATCGTTTGAGGAAGTGTTGGAAAGGCTTGAAAAACATAACGAAGGCAACGTTTCGGAGTGGCTGCTGGGTCGCGGCTGGGACCAAAACATCTGGGAAGTGAAGGAATTCCCTGAAAACACCGAGCTTCTCAAGCGTTTTCCTGACAAGAAGGTGCTTATCACACGTGTCGATGGACATGCAGTTTTAGTTTCTTCGAATATTCTTGAAAGTTTGAATATTGATGAGAAATCGAAAATTGAAGGTGGCGACGTCTTGTTAAACAAACAAGGCAAGCCCTCGGGCATCCTTCTCGACAATGCCGCCGACATGGCGAAAGCTATCGTCCCATCACTCGATAATACTCAGAGAATCAACGCTCTAAAGATAGCCCAACGCGATTGTTTTGCTCACGGCTTGACTGGAGTGACCGACGCTGGACTCGACATCCGTTCAATTGCTTTGATCGATTCTTTGCAGACTGAGGGTGTCCTGAAGATGAAAGTCAACGCTATGGTGAACCCCGACGACGAGACTATGGATTACTTCATGAAGTTTGGGGTCATTGAAAAAGAACGGCTTACGGTCCGTTCCGTGAAAATCTACGCCGACGGAGCCCTAGGTTCGCGTGGAGCCAAGTTGCTTGAGCCTTACTCCGACGCGCCGGAGACGACGGGACTTATAGTAGAAGCTGAGGACTTTTACGATCACGTGTGCGAAAAGGCATATAACGCTGGCTATCAAGTGTGCTGCCATGCCATTGGCGACGGAGGCGTAAGGATGATTCTCAATGAATATGCCAAGTTCCTGAATGGCCCTAACGACCTCAGATGGCGAGTTGAACACTCTCAAGTCGTTGACCCTCAAGATTTTGCGCTTTACAAAGAATACAGCATAATCCCTTCAATTCAAGCGACACATTGCACTTCCGACATGCCGTGGGCTGAGGATAGATTGGGTTCGGAACGAGTACAGAACGCATATGCCTACAAGACTTTGCTTGACCAGAACGGCTGGCTCATCAACGGCACCGACTTCCCTATTGAGCACGTCTCGCCTATCAAGACGTTTTATTCGTCAGTAGCCCGTAAACATCTGACCGACAACAAGTTAAGTCGTGAGGAGGCTTTGAAATCGATGACTGTCTGGGCCGCAAAAGGCTACTTCGCCGAAGATCGCAAAGGAAGTATAGAAATCGGCAAAGAAGCAGATTTTGTCATACTTTCCGATGATATCATGACAATCGAAGACAAAAAAATCCCCGAAGTAAAAGTTGTTAACACATTTATCAACGGGGAGATGGTGTATTAAAGCTATCTACCCCAATTATTTGATGACTTTCCATGATCCAGTCTTTTTGCTTCCCACACGCTGCACCAGATCTTTTTGTTTCAACATACTAAGCACACGCTTAATAGTTGAATAGGACACGCCCAGTTTTTGGGCAATATAAATTGTCGTTAATTGGTCATTTAATTGGTCATTTTTTTTTGGTCAATCAGGTTGCGAGGCTAAAAGCATGTCAAGTTGAGCCTGCAGTTCCTCGCGTTTAGGCAAATACAACTGATACCGCGCAGCAAACAGTTTGTTGTTGATTCCTTGCAAGGCATATTCCATCAAAAGTTCGTCTTTTCTGGCTCCGAGTACTATTCCTATCGGTGGGTTGTCGTCTGGTTGGCATATCTCCGTCTTAAAATAGTTCAGGTAGAGATTCATTTGCCCAATGTCACTATGCTTTATTTCCGAGCGTTTCAAATCAATCAACACATAGCATTTTAGTATGCAATTGTAAAACACCAAATCTACCTTAAAACGACGGCTTCCAATAGGAATAATATATTGTCTGCCTATAAAAGCAAAGCCTCTGCCAAGTTCCAAAAGAAACTGTTCCATATTGGCTTTCAATGCTGTTTCCAGTTCGCCCTCTTTGTATCTTTTCTTTTGCTGCAAGCCTGTGAACTCCAACACATACGGGTCATGAATGATATCTTCGGCCTTCATAACCTGATGTCCCTCATTGGCCAAGGCAAGGACGCCTTTTTTATCAGTACTCAAAGCCAAACGCTGAAACAAAGAGCTCTTTATCTGCCGTTTGAGTTCCCTGACTTTCCAGCCCTCTCTGATGGATTCATTAAAATAGAATTGCATTTCCATCGGGTCTTCGCACTTAAGCAGCTCAAAATAATGGCTCCATGTCAATTTGTGAGACAGTGTCTCACATTTTGGGAATGCGATATATAACTTTCGCATATAGTTGAGATTCGAACGGCTGAAACCCTTGCCACGCTTAATGGTCAAGTCTCGTGACAGATTTACAAGAAGCTGTTGTCCGTATTCTGCCCTTGTTTTCCCGCCCTGCTCAAATTCCACAATAAATTGTCCTGTTTGCCAGTTAGCCATCAATAGTTCTGAATTAACTGCAAACACAGCTTTTTCTTTGGCTCTGTCCCATAACGTCGAAATCTGGTCAACAAGCTGTTCGTAATCTTGAGACCGTTCCAATTGTGTTTTCTTTATTTCTATTTCGTTTGACATTAATTGCTGCTTATATTCTGTTGTTTGGGTTTCCATAATCTTATCTGTTGTTTCGTTTGAATTTTATAGTTTGTTTCCTTAGTAAAATAACAAACCAATCTTTTATAGATTTTTAACCAATTTATCTGATTCAGCCTTTGTCAATTCTCCAGACAAAACACTTGTTTTAACTTTTTCTTTAATAATATTATTCTTGCCTAGCTCTTTCAATACAGGCTCTTCAAGTCTTAATAGCCACTTAGTATTGATTTTATCGATATCTTTATATCCAATTGGGTCCAAATAAAATTTATATTGTTCGTGCTGCTCACCGTAAGCATCAATTATTGGATGAACATTCGCATACATAGCGTTTTTTCTAAAGTCAGCAAAAATCCAACATATAGTTGTTAATTGTTCTTCTTTAAATTCCCTTGTAAAATTAGGATTTTTTAACAATTGCTCGAAAACACTAACATTGGTAACACCAACATGTAGGTTTTTAAGTATTATCACGTAAACAGGTAATCGGTTCGAGTTGTTTTGCACATATGTCATATAATCACTCTGAATGTTTGATGGCAGAACATTATATAGGGTCATACCCAGTTGTCCTTCCGTTTCATTGATAAGCATTGATATATCTTTAATCCTATCGAAAAGGAGATTATTTTCTTGCAATTGCTTACTTATTATATTTGCAATACTAATGGATTTATATTTATCTAGTTTTATTGCATCATCTAATAAATATATAGCC
>LUZN01000035.1 GCA_001603665.1 Bacteroidales bacterium Bact_22 | reverse complement strand
GGTACTCCCCGCTACAAAAGTACAAAAATTATTCTGACAAATAACGCAAAAATATTTTTTCATAAAAATTAAATTTTTTTCTTTGAAAAAAAGAATTTTATTCGGAAATTTGCAAGTTCAAACATTGATAAAGAAAATAGAGTGAAAAATTAATATTAACTAAAATTTTTTGAGTATGGAAAAAGATTTGACTTGGATTGTCTATCTGGTTCTTGCCGCGTCGGTACTCGCTTTGTCGTTTGCTTTTTATTTCTTTAAGAGCATGATGAAGGCTGACGAGGGAACAGATTTGATGAAGAAGATCGCTTCGCACGTCAGAAAAGGTGCTATGGCGTATCTGAAACAACAGTACAAGGTCGTCATCATCGTGTTCGTCATCTTGGCGGCAGTTTTCGGTGTGATGTCGATTTTCGGCCTGCAGAACGAATGGGTGTGGTTTGCATTCCTCACCGGCGGTTTCTTCTCGGGCTTGGCAGGATTCTTCGGAATGAAGACCGCCACCTATGCCTCGGCACGTACAGCCAATGCAGCGCGTAACTCTTTGAACAGCGGTCTGCAGGTGGCATTCCGTTCGGGTGCCGTCATGGGTTTGACAGTGGTGGGTCTCGCACTGCTCGACATCAGCGTGTGGTTCCTTGTCCTCGATTATTTCATTGAAGGCGTTGACAAACTTATCGTCATCACCACCACGATGCTGACCTTTGGAATGGGTGCTTCAACACAGGCTCTGTTCGCCCGTGTCGGTGGCGGTATCTACACCAAAGCCGCTGACGTCGGCGCTGACCTCGTGGGTAAGACCGAATACAACATCCCTGAAGACGACCCGCGTAACCCTGCAACAATTGCTGATAACGTCGGCGATAACGTTGGTGACGTCGCAGGTATGGGTGCTGACCTTTACGAGTCGTATGCCGGCTCTATCCTCGCTACCGCAGCTCTCGGTGCCGCGGCTTTCGTAGGCAGTGGCATGCAGCTCAAGGCAGTGTTTGCTCCTATGCTCATCGCAGCAGCAGGCGTGTTGTTGTCATTGTTCGGAATCTTCTTGGTCAAGACAAAAGAAGGTGCAGGAATGAAGGAGTTACTCGGCGCATTAAGCCGCGGCACCAATACCGCCGCTGTCCTCATCGCTGTGGCTACATTCGGCATCTTCGCATGGCTGTTCGGAACAGAAAGCAACCAGTGGTGGCAGGTTTCTCTGTCAGTGGTTGTCGGTCTGCTCGCAGGCGTGATCATCGGAAAGTCAACAGAATACTATACCTCACAGAGCTACAGACCAACACAGAAGGTGGCCGAAAGCTCGAAGACAGGTCCTGCTACAGTTATCATCTCGGGTCTCGGCCTCGGCATGCTCTCAACAGCTATCCCGGTCGTGACAGTGGGTGTGGCTATCGTTTTGGCATATCTCTGCGCTAACGGATTCAGCATCACATTCAACGCCGCCAACCTCTCGATGGGCTTGTACGGCATCGGCATCGCCGCTGTCGGTATGCTCTCGACACTCGGCATCACCCTCGCAACCGACGCTTACGGCCCTATCGCCGATAACGCCGGTGGTAACGCCGAGATGAGCGGCCTCGAGCCAGAGGTTCGTAAACGCACCGATGCTCTCGACGCACTAGGAAACACCACAGCAGCAACAGGTAAGGGCTTCGCTATCGGCTCAGCCGCATTGACAGCTCTGGCACTTCTCGCATCATACGTCGAAGAGATCAAGATCGCTCTTGTGAGAGTGGGTCAGGATCTTCCAAACGGCGTTGAGTCGGCAAAAGCTACATTGGTCGACTTCATGGAGGCATACAACGTCAACCTGATGAACCCGGTCGTGTTGGTCGGTGTGTTTATCGGCGCCATGATGGCCTTCGTGTTCTGCGGAATGACAATGAACGCTGTAGGTCGCGCCGCACAGAAGATGGTTGAAGAGGTTCGCCGTCAGTTCAGCACCATCAAGGGAATCCTTGAAGGTAAAGCCGAACCTGACTACGAGCGTTGCGTCGCCATCTCGACAAAGGGCGCACAGCACGAGATGCTCGTTCCTTCAATCCTCGCCATCGTCGTCCCGATTGCCACAGGTCTGGTACTCGGTGTTCCTGGTGTCCTTGGTCTGTTGATCGGCGGCCTCGCCACAGGCTTCGTGTTGGCTGTGTTTATGGCTAACGCAGGCGGTGCTTGGGATAACGCCAAGAAATACGTCGAAGAAGGTAACTTCGGAGGCAAAGGCTCTGAGAATCATAAGGCAACAGTGGTTGGCGACACCGTCGGTGACCCGTTCAAAGACACATCAGGTCCATCGTTGAACATCCTCATCAAGTTGATGTCGATGGTTTCAATCGTGATGGCTGGTCTGACAGTCACATGCCACTTGCTGTAATCGGCTGTTGGCTATTGGCAAAATTAATTGTGGGGACGAATTTTCGTTCCCACAATTTTTTTGTTGTATATTAAAAAATTTCGTATATTTGCAAGTTTGAAAACGAGTATATTTACGAAAAATATTGAAAATGGAGAATATTAAGCGAGTTTTTGACTTGTTGCCGCATTATAAGGAAAAATTCCCCGACCAGAAAGTGGTGTTTGCGAGCAAAGTCAATGGACAATGGCGCGAATATAGCATCGACGAATATATTGAACAGACAAATATCATCAGCGGAGCGTTGATTGAGCTCGGCGTGCTGAAACAAGACAAGATTGCCGTCATCAGCAACAACCGTCCCGAATGGAATATTCTCGATATGGCCATCACTCAGATCGGAGCCGTCATGGTGCCAATCTATCCGACCATCAGTGAGGCCGACTATAAAATCATCCTCAACAACTGCGAGGCAAAGATCTGTATCCTTGAAGGCGTGGTGGTGATGAACAAAATCGAGGCTATCTGGCCTGAGACTCCAACTCTGAAAGAGATTTACACCTTTATTGATAGAGGCAAATACGGTTATTTCGACACTTTGTTGCAACTCGGAAGAGAGCATCCGCATACCGAAGAGATTGAGAAACGTAAGTCGGAAGTCGACGAGATGGACTGTGCCACAATCATTTACACCTCTGGAACGACAGGCGTGCCGAAGGGTGTCATGCTCTCGCACCGCAACCTGATGAGTCAGTGGAAAGGCGTCCAGCACTCGGTGTCACCATGGTCGAACAAAGCCTACAGCTTCCTGCCGATATGTCACGCCTATGAGCGCGCTTTGAGCTATGTGTACCAGTATCGCGGAATGTCGGTTTATTATGCTGAAAGCGTTGCCACCATTGCCGATAACCTGCTTGAGCTGCGTCCTACGATGTTTTGTGCCGTGCCGCGTGTCATGGAGAAGGTCTACGACAAGATTTACGACTCGGGCCGCAACCTGAAAGGCATCACAAGGATGATATTTTACTGGGCATTCAGAGTATCGGAGCATTATAAGGTGTGGGATAGAAGCTGGTTCTACAACATGAAACTGAGAATCGCCGACAAGCTCGTTTACAGAAAGATTCGTGAGAAGGTGGGCATCGACCACATCGACGTGATAGTGTCGGGAGCAGCAGCAATTCCTAAGAAAGTGTGCCGTTTCTTCAATGCTTTGGGCATCACCATCTTCGAAGGCTATGGTTTGACCGAGACATCGCCTGTCATAGCTGTTTCGACACGTAATAAATACGGCCGTGAGGTCGGCTACGTCGGCGAGCCATTGCCGGGCATCGAGGTGAAACTCACTGCCGACAACGAGATCATCTGCCGCGGTCATAACGTCATGATGGGCTACTATCGTCAGCCAGAGTTGACGGCAGAAGTCATCGACAAAGACGGCTGGTTCCACACCGGCGACCTCGGAGGTTTCAACGAGCATGGTCTTCTTAAGATTACAGGAAGAAAGAAAAATATCTTTAAAACTTCGTTTGGAAAATACATCAACCCCGATTTCATCGAAAGTAAGTTCATCTTATCAGGATTTATTGAGCAAATCGTGGTGCTTGGCGAGAACCAGAAATACGCGGCGGCATTGATTCGTCCGGACTTCATTTTCCTGAAGGAATGGTGTAAACGCCATAACATCCCTTACACCACCAACGAGGAAATGATAAAGAATGCTGATGTTTTCAAACGTTATAGCAAAGAAGTTAAGAAAATGAATTCAGGACTCGGCGATGTTGAGAAAATCAAGAAGTTTGAACTCGTCGCCGACGAATGGTCGATAGCTACAGGCATCGTCACCCCTACCTTGAAGGTGAAGCGTAACGTGGTGATGCGTCGTTATGCAGATATTATTGAAACTCTTTTTAAATAATTTTTAACGTTTTTTTTGTTATGGAAGTCAGAAGAGTATTTGATTTATTAGCGCATTACAAGGAGAAATACCCTGATCAGCAGGTGGCCTTGGCTGGAAAAGTCAACGGCGAATGGCGCAAGTACAGCATCGACGAGTATATCGAGCAGACGAATATCATCAGCGGTGCTTTGATCGAACTCGGAGTACAGCCGCAGGATAAGGTGGCTGTCATCTCAAACAACCGTCCGGAATGGAACATTCTCGATATGGCCATCACTCAGATCGGAGCCGTTATGGTGCCGATTTATCCGACCATCAGCGAGGCTGACTATAAGATTATTTTGAACAACTGCGAAGCCGGAATCTGCATAGTGGAAGGCATCGCCGTGATGAATAAAATCGAGGCTATCTGGCCTGAAACGCCGTCATTGAAGAAGCTTTACACCTTCATCGACAGAGGTAAATATCCGTTCTTCGCCAACCTTCTCGAGCTCGGAAAAGAACATCCGCATACCGAAGAGATTGAGAAACGCAAGGCCGAAGTCGACGAAATGAGCTGTGCCACAATCATTTACACATCAGGAACGACGGGTGTGCCGAAGGGTGTCATGCTCTCGCATCATAACCTTATGAACCAGTTCAAGAACTTCTGCCAGACGCCGTCGCCGTGGTCGAAGGTGGCATTCAGCTTCCTGCCGGTGTGCCACGCCTACGAGCGCGCCCTTATCTACATGTACCATTACCTCGGAATGTCGATTTACTATGCCGAAAGCATTGCGACCATAGCCGATAACATGAAAGAGGTACATCCGACGATGATGTGCGCCGTGCCGCGTGTCTTGGAGAAATTCTACGAGAAGATTTACAGCTCGGGCAAAAACATGAAAGGCATCTCGAAGGCCATATTCTACTGGTCGATGCGTCTCACCGAGAGATATAAGATTGAAGGCCGCTCATGGTTCTACAACATGAAGCTGAAGATCGCCGACAAACTCGTTTACAGCAAGATTCGTGAGAAACTCGGAGCCGAAAACTTCGATATCATCGTGTCGGGAGCCGCTTCAATCACCAAGAAAATCAGCGGATTCTTCTCGGCCATCAAGATGCCGGTGTTTGAAGGCTACGGCTTGACCGAGACTTCGCCGGTTATCACAGTGAGTAACAGAGACAAATACGGTCGTGAGGTGGGCGCTGTCGGACAGCCGCTGCCAGGCGTGGAGGTGAAGATTGCCGAAAATGGCGAGATCATCTGCCGTGGACACAACGTGATGATGGGCTACTATAAACAGCCTGAGCTGACAGCCGAAGTCATCGACAAAGACGGTTGGTTCCATACCGGCGACCTCGGAAAATTCAACGAACACGGGCTTTTGCAGATTACAGGCCGCATGAAGAACCTCTTCAAGACCTCTTTGGGAAAATATGTCAACCCTGACGTAGTGGAAGGTAAGTTCAGCACATCTGGCTTCATCGAGCAGATCGTGGTGCTCGGTGAGAACCAGAAGTTCGCCGCCGCCTTGATCCGTCCTGACTTCGCATTCCTGAAGGACTGGTGCAAGAAACACGAGATTCCGTTCACCACCAACGAGGAAATGATTCTTAATGAAGACGTTAAGAAACGTTACGACAAGGAGGTGAAGAAGCTGAACGAAGGTCTGGGCGAGGTCGAGAAGGTGAAGAAATACGTGCTTATCGCCGACGAATGGACCATCGGAAACGGCATTCTGACGCCAACTCTGAAGGTGAAGAGAAGAAAGGTGATGGAACGCTATTGCGACACCATCGACAAGATGTTCGCCTAATCAGTAGACGAGATATCCTACAAGACCCGATGCTATGATGAGTAGTATCGGGTTTATTTTTGCAAAATAAGTGGCTACGAAGCTCACCGCGCAAATTATCACGCTGATGTTGCTGCCGTGGAGACCTGCATCGGCGAAGCTTTCGGCGTTCATCATCATCAAGGCGGCCACGAAGATAAGTCCCGCAATGACAGGTTTCATTGACGAAAGCGTGGTTTTTACGATGTAATTTTCTTTATTTTTAAATAAAAATCTCAAGACGAAGAAAAGCAGAAGCAGTGATGGCATTACGATTGCCGCTGTTGCCACCATCGAGCCCCAGAAGCCGCCTACAGTGTAGCCGATGAACGTGGCAATGTTGATGGATACTGGTCCGGGCGTCATCTGCGAAAGCGCCACAATGTCGGCAAACTCCTCGATGGTCATCCAGCCCTGATTGTCGACCACCTCGAACTGAATCATCGAGAGCATGGCATAGCCGCCGCCGAAGCCGAAGATGCCGATCTTCAAATAAGTCCAAAAAAGCTGAAGATATATCATGATTTAGACTTATTTAGGCGGTTTTGAGAATAAAAAGCGAACGCGAGACTGCCGATTATCGTCGCGATGATGATGTAAACCGGCGAGACGCGGAAGAAATATATCAAGCATACCGTGGCGATGGGGGAGATGGCTGTTTTCCAGTTCACCTTGGCGTTGATAAGCATCTTGATGGAAGGCGAGAGGATGAGCGCCACCACGCAGGGACGGATGCCGCGGAAGATACGCTCCACGATGGGATTATCCTTGTATTCCAGGAAAAATACCGCGATGACGAGGATTATCACTATCGAAGGAATTATCGCACCCAGACAGGCTGCTATGGCGCCCCAGACGCCTTTTATCTTGTAGCCAGTGTATAACGCTGTGTTGACGGCAAATACGCCTGGAAGCATCTGCACTATCGTGATCATGTCCCAGAACTCGTCCTTCCCGATCCAGTGGCGACGGTCGACGACGGCCCGTTCAATCATGTCGAGCATGGCATAGCCGCCACCGAGGGTGAACGCCCCGATGTTGAAGAAGGTGACGAAGAGCTGCCAGACAGTGCGCATTGCGAAAATTTTTGCAAAAATACATATTTTTCTCTATTTTTGCATCATGAATTATTTGTCAGTCGATAACATCTCAAAGGCGTTCAGCGACAAGCTGCTGTTCGAGAACATCTCTTTCGGCATCGAGAAGGGGGAGAAGACCGCTCTGATTGCCGCCAACGGCACCGGAAAAAGCACCATGATGCGAATCCTTGTCGGTAAAGAGGAAGCCGACGGTGGCAAGGTGACGTTTAATGAAAATGTGCGTGTCGGATACCTTGAGCAACTGCCGCAGTTTGACCCGAATCTGACTATCGAAGATGTCATCGCGACTGGTCACACCGACGTGATGCGGGTCATCAAGAGATACGAGGAAGCCCTTGTAAATCAAGTGGATTTGGACAAGGCGACGGCGGCGATGGATGCTATGCAGGCGTGGTCGTATGACTTGAGATTGAAACAGCTGCTTTCGACATTCGAAATCAATGACTTATCGCAGAAAATCGGCACTTTGTCGGGCGGACAGGTGAAGCGACTGGCATTGGCCTTGGTGTTGTTGGACGACCCCGATATGCTTTTCCTTGATGAGCCGACCAACCACCTCGATATGCAGATGGTGGAGTGGCTTGAGAACTACCTCACGCAGTCGAACGTGACGCTGTTTATGGTTACTCACGACCGATATTTCCTCGACCGTGTGTGTAACAAGATTCTCGAGATGTATCACGGCACCATTTACACCCACAACGGCAACTTCGACTATTATGTGCGGAAGAGTCGCGAACGCGAGGAAAACAAGCGTATCGCGGCGGAAAAAGCAGGGCAGCTGCTGAAGCATGAGTTGGAATGGATTCGTAGTACTCCGCAGGCGCGTACAGGCAAGGCGAAAGCAAGAATCGACGCTTTTTATGATTTGAAAGAGAAGGCGAAAATGATTCGCGATAACACCGAGATACAGTTCGGACTCGATATGCAACGTCTCGGAGGCAAGATTCTGGAGATGAGAGGTGTTACCAAGAAATGGGATAACTTGTTCTTACTCAAGGACTTTGACTATATATTCAAGAAAGGGGAGAGGATTGGCATCATTGGCAAGAATGGCATCGGAAAATCCACCTTTTTAAATATGATAACCGGCCGCGAGGCACCCGACAGCGGCACTATCGTCACTGGCGAGACTGTTGTTTACGGCTATTACACTCAGGGCGGCATCAAGTTTGATGAGAATAAGACCGTTATCGACACCATTCGCGACATCGCCGAGGTGGTTTATTACGGCAAGGACATGGTTTACACCGCCGACAAGCTGCTGGCGCACTTCATGTTTCCGTATTCGATGCATCGTCAGCCGGTGTCGTTGTTGAGTGGCGGCGAGAAACGCAGGCTCTATCTGCTCACGATTCTCATCAAAAATCCTAATTTTTTGATATTAGACGAGCCCACTAACGACTTGGATATCTTGACGTTACAGAAACTCGAGGACTTCCTGCAGGGCTACAAAGGATGTTTGATTGTGGTCTCTCACGACCGCTATTTCCTCGACCAGACTGTCGATCAACTCTTCGTTTTCGAAGGCGACGGTGCGGTAAAAGGCTTTATGGGCAACTATTCACAGTATCACGACTGGCTTGACGAGAAAAACAAGGAGATTCATAAGGCTCAGGTGGCGGAGCGTGTCGACACCCGTGAAAACCGTCCGAAAGCGTCTGAACGCAGCAAAAAACGCTCGTTTAAAGAGCAAAAGGAATACGAACAGCTTGCCATTGATATCGAAAATCTTGAAAAAGAGAAAAAAGAACTAACATCCCAACTCGAAAATCAAACTGATTATCAAGAGATTGACAAGATTGGAAAGAGATTGACGGAAATCAACGATTTGCTAGACGAGAAAGAAATGAGGTGGCTAGAGTTGGATGAGATATAAAACACGTAGAGACGCGCCATGGCACGTCTCTACGATTCTAATGGCTAATAGCCAATGGCCAAAGGCCAACAGCCAATTACGCCTGTTTCACGTTGTCCTTACCTACCTTAACGGCTTCCATGTTCAATGGGATGAGCTTGTGAGCACGCTCCGGCAAGCTGTGGCGAAGACCCTCTTCAACGTTCTTGTCGTCGATGATTGGACGAAGCTTCAAGAATGCGCCGAGGATAATCATGTTGAACACTTTGCTGTTACCCATGTCTGATGCCAGCTGTGCACCTTCGATGGTGTAGATGTGGATGTCCTTACGGGTAGGCTTCTTTGTGATGCCGTTCGGATCATAGAGAAGATATCCGCCAGGTTTTACTTTCGATTCGAACTTGTCGAGTGACTGCTGGTTCAAAATCACTGCTGTGTCGAATGCGTTGATGATAGGAGAGCACACGCGTTCATCGCTGACGATGACAGTCACGTTGGCGGTACCACCACGCATCTCAGGACCGTATGATGGCATCCAGCTCACTTCTTTGCCTTCCATGATGCCGCTATATGCAAGGATCTTACCCATTGATAAGACACCCTGTCCGCCGAATCCGGCAATAATAATTTCTTCTGTCATTGCTTTAATTTTTTAAATTATTTTTCAACGAGCTTTCCGTCGACCTTGATATCGCCAAGCGGATATTCAGGAAGCATGTTCTCAACCAACCATTTGTTAGCTGCGACTGGTTCCATCTTCCAGTTGGAGTTGCAGTTCGATACGATTTCGACGAAGTTAACGCCGCTCTTTCCATTGATCTGATTTTCAAAAGCCTTTCTGATAGCTTTCTTGGCATTACGTACGTGTGCCGGGTCGTAAACAGCCTGACGTGTCACGTATTTTGTGCCAGGAAGACGAGCAATCAATTCGGTGATGTGGAGTGGATAACCGTTGTTCGGGATACCGTCGAAGCCAGCGCCTGCAGGTAATGTGGCCTTACGACCGTAAGGTGTTGTTGCAGTCTTCATGCCTTCGAGTGTGGTAGGAGCCATCTGGCCGCCTGTCATACCATAGATACCGTTGTTTACGAAAATCATGGTGATGTTCTCGCCACGGTTGCATGTGTGGATTGTCTCGCAAGTACCGATAGCCGCCAAGTCGCCGTCGCCCTGATAGGAGAACACGACTTTGTCAGGCCATACACGTTTGATACCTGTCGCGACCGCCGGTGCGCGGCCGTGTGCTGCCTCGGCGAAGTCAACGTCGAAGTAGTCGTATGCCATAACGGCGCAACCTACTGGAGAAACGCCGATGGTTTTGTCGCCAACGCCAAGTTCCTCAAGAACTTCAGCGATGATACGGTGGACAGTGCCGTGACCGCAGCCTGGGCAATAGTGGAAAGGCTTGTTGGTCAATAACTTAGATTTCTGATATACTAAGTTTTCAGGTTTGATAATATCTTGTACTGTCATTTTCTTATTCTCCTATAATTTGTTTCTTCATAGCTTCGAGAACTTCCTCTGGTGTGTGGATGATGCCACCGACGCGGCCGAAGTGCTCAGCCTTGACACGACCGTTGCAAGCCAGTCTGACGTCTTCGATCATCTGACCACAGCTTAACTCTACTGATAAGAATCCCTTGACGCCTTTCTTGATGAGAGCGTCGATAGCCTTTGTTGGATAAGGCCAGAGGGTGATAGGACGGAGCAAACCGACTTTCAATCCTGCCTCGCGGCCGAGCTGCACTGACTTCTGAGCGATACGTGCGCTTGAGCCGTAAGCTACGAATACGTATTCTGCATCATCGCAGTTGATCATCTCGTAACGGACTTCCTTCTCTTCGATCTCTTTGTATTTCTTCTGGAGATGGATGTTGTGCTCTTCCATCTTTGCTGAGTCGAGGTCCAAAGAGGTGATGATGCGGTGTTGTGTGCCGTTCTTGCGGCCGTTGATAGCCCAAGGATATTTAGCTTTGATTTCCTCGTCGGTCATACGTGGCTTCTGATCTGGAAGGACGACCTTCTCCATCATCTGGCCGATAGCGCCGTCAGAGAGGATACATGCTGCCATACGATATTTGAATGCGAGGTCGAAGCCCAATGCCACGAAGTCGCACATCTCCTGCACTGATGCCGGAGCGAGGACGATATTACGGTAGTCACCGTTACCACCGCCTTTGGTGTTCTGGAAATAGTCGGCCTGTGATGGCTGGATTGTTCCAAGACCCGGGCCGCCACGGACGACGTCGGCGAAGACGCAAGGCACCTCGGCACCTGCGATGTATGCCAGACCTTCCTGCTTCAAGCACACTCCTGGGCTTGACGATGAAGTCATGACACGCTTGCCGGATGCGCCGGCTCCGTAAACCATGTTGATGGCTGCCAATTCACTTTCTGCTTGAAGAACGACCATGCCGGTACGTTCATAAGGGTTCTGTTCCGACAGATACTCGATCACCTCCGACTGAGGGGTGATAGGATATCCGAAATAAGCATCAGCGCCGTAGCGGATGGCGGCTTCTGCCAATGCTTCGTTACCCTTCATCAGTTTTAATTCTCCCATTATGATAAATTTTTAAATGTTTGACAATGATTTGATTACAGTTTTGCCTTGTAAACGGAGATGACTCCATCAGGACATACGATGCCGCAGCTTGCGCAGCCAATGCACTTGTCAGGTTCCGCCATGTAAGCGTAGTTGTAACCTTTTCCATTAACTTCTTTTGCCAGACTGATGACACCCATTGGGCAGTTCACGACGCACACGCCGCAACCCTTACAACGTTCAGTATCAACAGAAATAGCTCCTTTGAAACTTGCCATAATTTTAATTTTTTAGTTGATATTATGTTGAATTTTTACTCTTTTCAATCTTGCTGTTAAAAAACGTACAAAATTAC
>LUZN01000034.1 GCA_001603665.1 Bacteroidales bacterium Bact_22 | reverse complement strand
TCATACCACTGTCAGTTGCCATCACAATGCTCTGTCGTTTGGTTGTAACTAATTGTGTATTATAGGTTTATAAATTGTTTTTCAAGAAAAATGAAAGTTAAAAACATACTCGTTTCACAGCCGAAACCAGCTGATATTTCTAAAACTCATTGGGATAGTATCATTAAAAAGTACAATGTGAAGATAGATTTTGAGAAATTTATCCGCATTGAGGGCGTCGAAGCGTCGGAATTGAGGCAGGAGCATGTGAAACTCACCGATTATACCGCTATCATCCTGACAAGCCGCAACGCAGTGGATCATTTCTTCCGTATAGCAAAAGAGATGCGCTACACTGTGCCGGATGACCTGAAATATTTCTGCGTCAACGAGTCGACAGCATTATATCTCCAGCATTACATCCAGTTCCGCAAACGTAAGATTTTCTACGGAAACCAGACATTTGCCGACCTCATCGAGATCATGAAGAAACACCGCGAGGAGATGTATTTCCTGCCTACTTCGAACATCGTCACCAACGAGGATCATCCTGAGATGATGGACGCAGCTAAGCTTAACTACAAGAAAGCCATGCTGTTCCGCACAGTGCCGTCCGATCTGCGCCATGTCGACATCACAAAATATGACATGCTGGTGTTTTTCAGCCCTGCAGGTATCGATTCTCTGAAAATCAACTTCCCTGATTTCGTGCAAGGCGAAGTGGCAATAGGCACTTTGGGCGCCTCGACCGCCAAGGCCGTCACCGACGCCGGCTTCAACCTCAGCCTCAGCGCTCCTACTAAGACCGCCCCGTCGATCACGATGGCGATAGAGGAGTATCTCGACGCTGAAATCAAAAAAGCAAAGAAGAGATAATTGGAACCTAAACAAGGACTACCGAAATCGCAGCGCATATACCTGAAAAAAGCTGTCCAGACTTTATTTGAAGAAGGAAAAGGATTTTCGTTGTATCCTTTTCGTGTTGTTGTGCATCTCTACGATGCTGAGAATCAAGAAGTTGCGATTCCAAGAATACTCGTGTCCGTATCCAAAAAAAGATTTCATCACGCCATAAAACGCAATCGCGTCAAGCGTCTCATCCGCGAAAGCTGGAGAAAAAACAAGGCGGAACTGATGAATTTATGCCAAGCAAACAACAAAACGCTCGATGTTGCGTTAGTATATAACGCTACAGTCATCTTAAAATACGATGAGATAGAAGAGAAAATGAAAAAAGTGGTTGAACGTTTGGTCGAGAAATTATGAAAAAGGTATTGAACTTCATAGTGAAACTGCCGGCAAACTTCCTGATTCTGCTGATAAAGATATATCAGTACACGCTTTCTCCTTTCATCGGCCGCAACTGCCGCTACACCCCGACATGCTCCAACTACGGCATCGAGGCGATACGCAAATACGGCGCCATCAAAGGCGGATGGCTGACGATAAAACGAGTGGCATCGTGCAACCCCTGGGGCGGATCAGGATACGACCCGGTACCATAAGAATTGACAGTTGACAATTGATAATTGAAAAACATGAAATATATTAAATTAGCCCTTATACTATTGGTCTTCACCACGGTGAATGCCTTCGCGCAGGAGAAGAAAAACAACTTCGAGATCTCGAAGAGTCTCGACATATATAATAATGTGCTCCGTCAGCTCAACCTGTACTACGTCGACGAGATCAATCCGGCCGAGCTCAACGAGAGCGCCATCAACGCCATGCTCGAAGGCCTCGACCCTTACACGGTACTAATTTCAGAAGAACAAATCGAAGATGTGAAGCTCATGACGACAGGCGAATATGGCGGCATCGGCTCGCTGATACAATATTTCGACGGCAAGACGATGATTTCGGAGCCTTACGAAGGCTTCCCTGCCGCTAAAGCGGGCCTCATCCCTGGCGATATCTTCTTGGAAGTCAACGATATAGACGTCACGGGTAAGAATTCGAGCGAGATCAGCGACCTTCTGAAGGGCACTCCGGGCACTACTGTCAAGCTGAAGATGCAGCGCCTCGGCGAGAAGGAGCCAATAGTGAAGGAACTCAAGCGCGAGAAGATAAAAATCGACAATATCCCTTATTACACTGTGTTTGACAACGGCATCGGATACGCTATACTGTCGCAGTTTACCAAAGACTGCGCCCGCGAACTGAAAGATGTCGTCGTCGAGATGAAGAAAAAACACGAGCTCAAAGGCTTCATCCTCGACCTGCGAGGCAACGGCGGAGGCTTGCTCAACGAAGCCGTCGACATCGTGAATATGTTCGTCCCGAAGAACAAACTCATTGTGTATCAGAAGGCTAAAGTTGCCGAGCAGAACTACAACCACTACACCCAGCATGAACCTCTTGACCTCGACATCCCGCTGGTGGTCCTCGTCAACGAAGGCAGCGCGTCGGCAGCGGAGATCGTGGCGGGCTCGATTCAAGACCTCGACAGAGGTGTCGTCGTGGGACAGCGTACATTCGGTAAAGGCTTGGTACAGAATATCTTACCTATGAGCTACAACACCCAAATCAAGGTGACGGTGGCACATTACTACCTGCCAAGCAACCGCTGCATACAGGAAATCGACTATTCGAAAAAGAATAAGAAAACCGCCGATACATTAGCAAAAGCTGACACTCTCGGCAAGGCGTTCCATACTGCCAACGGCCGCGTGGTGTACGAAGGTCACGGCATCCAGCCCGACGTGAAGGTCGAGCCGACAGTGGCATCGACGATCACCACCTATCTCTACGCGAAAAATCTCTTTTTCAAATATGCTAATAAGTTCTACAGAGAACATAAATCGATAAAGTCGGCCAAAGATTTCAAGATTACCGACGCCATCTACAACGATTTCATGCAATTCGTTAAGGATGAAGGATTTACATTTACTTCACAAAGCGAAAATGAGATAAAAACGCTTGAAAATATAGCTAAAGCTGAAGGATATCTAGATGAGATTCAACCAATTCTTGATCAAGCCAAGGCGAAGATAGAGGAAGAGAAGGCCAAAGATATGCTCAACAACCGCAAGGAGATCGAGGATCTGTTGAGAATCGAGATTGCAGGCCGTTATTACTATCAGAAGGGCAAGATTATCGCCACTTTAGCCGACGACCCTGAACTGGCGAAGGCCATTGAAGTCATCCTGAATCAGGAAGAATACAATAAAATCTTAAAAGGAACAAATTAATTAAACATGAAAAAACATAAACTCACACTTTCTTTTCTTGAGTTCAACTCCATCGACGAGCTGAACGACGACGACCGCACCCTTTTGCTGAAGGCCAAGGAGGCGGCGAAAAACGCTTACGCACCTTATTCGAAGTTCAGAGTAGGAGCGGCGGTGCGACTTGCCGACGGTACGGTAATCATTGGCAGCAACCAGGAAAACGCCGTCTATCCGGTGGGACTCTGTGCTGAGCGTGTGGCGTTGTTCAGTGCCCAGGCGCAACACCCCGACCAGCCCATCGCAGCCCTTGCAGTGACCGCTATCGGCAGCGACGGCACAATCTCACAACCTGTCCCGCCATGTGGCAGCTGCCGTCAGGCCATGATCGAGGCGGAGAGCCGTCACAACCAGCCTTTGCGCGTCATCATGCAAGGCGAGGAAGGTCCAATCATCGTATCCGAAAAAATGGATAACCTGATGCCGTTGATCTTCGCCGAGGATTTCCTGAAGAAATACACGGACACTATCTAAACGTAAACAACAGGTTCGCGAAGAAATTCCACAGCGTCGCCATGCCGATGGCGAAAATCTTGCTGAGGTAGAAATTCCATTTGAGTTTGTCGGTGAGGATATAAAGCGTTAACGAATTGATTCCCAGTCCGATAGCCGAGACAAGCATAAATTTTCCGTATTCCGTCGCCACGTCGGCGTTCTCGCTTTGAAACGTCCAAATGCGGTTCAAGATGTAGTTCGAGGTGGCGGCGCAGATGAAGCCGATGGCGTTGCTCACGTATTTGTTGATTTTGATTATCTCCTTGAAGAGATAAGTCACGCCGAAATCAACGAAAACGCCAGAGAATCCGACGACCCCGAATTTCAGGAATTTTAATATAAAAAATTTATCAATTGTCATTCTTTAACCTTAAACGATTACACGTTATAAATATTGCGACAGTTGTCACTATGCTGAGGATTATCACCAGCACGTTGTCGGTCAGTCCGAAAGTCTCAATGTCGACGTTGATGACCTCTTTTTTATTGAGGTAATAAAGCATCACGATGGTGCCGTTGTTCACAAAATGCATCAGCATCGACGGGAAGATCGAGCCGCTGAGGTAGAACATGTAGCCCAGCATCAGTCCGAGGATGAATCTTGGCACAAATCCAAAGAAATCGCCGTGGAAAGCCGAGAAAACTATGGCCGTCAGGATGATTCCGACGTGCGCGTTCTTGCATAATTTGACGAATGCTTTCTGTATCACCGAGCGGAACAGCAACTCCTCGCTGATGGCCGCCAATGCAGCTACGATAAGCAATCCCGAGAAGAGCGAGCCTTCGGTCATGAACCTTTCAGTGGTATCGTTGGCGACTTCCTGGATGTAACGCAGTTTCTGCTCGAGAGATGCCATCGACTCAGGCAGACTGACATTGTCGTTCCATTCCGTCACCATGGCAAGGAATGGGATTATGGTGAAAATCGCCACTATTCCGAGCAGAGACCATGGCTGTAACTTCTTGAACCCCAGATAGTTAAATGGTTTCTCTTTGACCAGCATCACATAAAGTATCGGCGGCAGCATGAAGCCGAAAACCTGACTGATGACCTGTCCGATTTGAACGTTTGTGATGTCGTTCATGCCATCACCCGACAGCATGAAAAACGCTGCGAGAACGCTGCTGAAAACCAATCCGAAGACCAGCAATAGTATGAAAATCAGCAGTTTAGTACCTTGGGAGGCGTTTTTTATCAATGGGAAATTCATGTTTTCGTTTTTAATCTTTTAATTCTTACTATAGAGGATTTCTCGACTACACTTCGTTTCGCTCGAAATGACGTCCATATCTCTTGACTAATTCTTTTAATTTCTTATTCAGTTTTTCGTTTGCGAGCAATGACTCAACACTCTGATGCATGCGGTATTTCCACTTCCAGTGTGGATCAGCCGGGTCGTTGATCTGCTCGCCGTGGGTGTTGTCCCACCGGAAGTCGCCGTCCATCGCGATATAATCCTGAATCGGCATTATGACCCACTGCGAACTCGAGTTGAGGTGTTGCTCCACAATCTCCTCACACACCCACGGCTCGCAGAAATACGGCGGGTTGTCGGTGCGATGTAGCATTTCGTGATAGAACCGCGCCGAGAGCTCTCTGTCTTGTTCCCACCATCCGCGAATCGTAGGCATGTCGTGCGTTCCCGTGGTGTCGACACTCAGATAAGGGTTTGTGCGTGGGTCGCTGAACGGCCGTCCGCTTTGCTTCGGCATACGTTGCACCTCTAAGCTCAAAATGCCCAGTTCGCGCATCACGCCTGGCACGCATGGCGCCACCATGCCGAGGTCTTCGCCGCATATCAATAATTGTTTATCCGTTTGCGGAGACATTTCAGGAAACGTCTCTACATTTGGCAAATCAAATATCGTTTGCAATCGTTTCCGCCCCTCAATCTCCCACAGTTTCGGGTCTTCGGGTGAATAATGTCCGTAGCTTGCGTCCGGACTGCCTTTCGGGATCTCCCAGATGCGGAAAAATCCGAGGATATGGTCGATGCGTAGGGCGTCAAAATATTGTTTAAACCATTTCACGCGGTCTTTCCACCATTGGAAGCCATCCGCCTCCATCGCGGCCCAGTTGTAGGTGGGGAAGCCCCAGTTCTGGCCTTGAGGCGCGAAGCCGTCAGGCGGAGCGCCGGTTTCCATGTCCAAGTTGAAAAGATGCAGATTTTGTTTCACGTCGCCGCTCTCACGGTTCACCCCAATCGGCAGGTCGCCTTTCAGCATGATACCCTTTGAATGCAGATAATCAACGGCTTCAGTTAATTGTTTCTCGCAATTCTTTTGCAGAAACTCGTAAAATCCGTCACATTCAGCCGCAGGCTGCACATTCATCGAGTCAAAGACTCGACGCAAATACCACATCTTTACCTTGAAAACCTCAGGGTAGTCGACGTATTCCTTCGCGTTGAGCTCTTTTTTCAGCTCCTCGAAATGTTTTTGGTCTTTCTTGTCTTTCAGTTTCCCGACACGTTCCAGATTCAGATAAATCGGGTGTAACGCCTTGGTACTGATCGACTTATAAGGATATGAATCGCCCCAGCCGCCGTCGGTAGTGGTATCGTTGATAGGGAGAATCTGAATCATCTTCAGTCCCGTCGCAACACACCAATCAGCGAGCTTCTTCAAGTCGAGAAACTCGCCGATGCCGCAACTGTCCTCACTTCGCAGCGAGAACAAAGGAACGGCGACGCCAGCGTTATATTTATAATTTGTCAATCTCCTTGCAAAGATTATTGAAAATCTCGCTGATTTCTCCTACGCCGTTGATTCCGATGAGGTTACCTTGCTTCTTATAGTAGTCGAGCACCGGAGCGGTCTTCTCTTTGTATTCCACGAAACGGTGTTTGATCGAGTCGATGTTGTCGTCGGCTCTGCCGCTGGTCTTACCGCGTTCAAGCATACGTTCGATGAGGATGTCTTCTGGCACCTCGAGACTCAAAACGCCATTGATTTTCAATGAGAAACCTTTCATTATCTCGTCGAGCATCTCGGCTTGTTTCACCGTGCGCGGGAAGCCGTCGAACAAAAATCCTGCCGACTTCAGGTTGGCGCCCACTCTGCCTTTGATGATCGAGACCACGATCTCGTCCGACACCAAGCCGCCTTTGCTGATGATGTCCTTCACCTTCTTGCCGATCTCAGTCTCCGCTGCCATCTCCTCGCGAAGGATATCGCCGGTTGAGAGGTATGTGAGACCGTATTTTTCCTTAAGTTGTTGTGACTGAGTGCCTTTGCCAGCACCTGGAGGTCCAAAAAGTATGATATTCATTATTCAACAATTTTATAGATTTCTTTCAAATTTCGTCCGTATTCGTTGTAGTCGAGGCCATATCCGACGATGAAGTCGTTGCCGATGTTCATTCCGATGTAGTCGATCTTGTAATCGTACTGGAAGGCGTTTGGTTTGAACATCATCGAAGCGATTCTTATGCTCTTCGCACCTTTTTTATTAAGGTCTTTAAGAAGCTCGTTCATGGTGCGGCCCGAGTCGACGATATCTTCCACGATGACGATGTTACGACCGTTAACTGTCTCAGGATCAATGCCTAACATCTCGTTCATCTGTCCCGAGCTCTGCGTCCCGACGTATGATTTATACTTCACAAACGCCATCTCGCAAGGCATGTCGAGGGTCTTAAACAGCTCGGCGGCAAACATAAACGCGCCGTTGAGCATGACGAGGAACAGCGGCTCCTTATCTATCATGTCGCGCTTGATTTCACTGGCGATACGATGAATTTCGTTTTCAATTTTTTCCTGAGGGATGAAAGGAGCGAACTCTTTGTCGGAAACTTTTATGATGCTCATAATCAATTAGTTAGAAAATTTTGTCAAAAATCGTTAACTTTTGCAAATATAAAAATTAATTTAGTAACTTTGCAAAAAATATTTTTTTAATATGAATCCGTTAGTTAGTGTAATAATGGGAAGCACCTCCGACCTGCCGGTTTTGGAGAAGGCTCTGGCGTTTTTCGATGAGATGGAGATCCCGTTCGAGATGAACGCCCTCAGCGCGCATCGTACTCCCGAATTGGTTGAGGAATTTGCTAAAAATGCCCAGAAACGTGGCATAAAAGTCATCATCGCGGCAGCCGGAATGGCGGCACATCTGCCTGGCGTGATAGCTGCAATGACACCGATACCTGTCATCGGAATCCCAGTAAAATCGGGCAACGACGGCATGGACGCCCTCTTCTCGATAGTGCAGATGCCTCCAGGAATCCCTGTGGCGACGGTGGGAATCAACAACTCGCTCAACGCTGCTATCTTGGCGGCTCAGGTTCTCGCGGTCGGTGATCCGACGATAGCCAAGCAAGTGGTGAAATACAAGGAAAACCTGAAGAAAAAGATCGCCAAGGCCAACGATGAGCTGAAGGAGATTCACTACAAATTCAAGACTAACTGATGAACAGCGATGTCAGGGACGAAAGGCAACGTCTTCTGCGCAGTTTCGTGGTCCCGCTGGCTTTTGTGGCAGTCATCTGGGCGATGAAATGTGTGGAGGAGCTGTTCCATCTCGACTTCTCGTTCCTTGGCATTAAGCCGTTGCAAGCCGACGGCATCCCAGGCATTTTTCTTTTCCATTTCCTTCACGGAAGCTGGAGTCATCTTTATGCTAACACATTGCCTATCATTGTATTAGGTGCTTGTTTATATTATTTTTACAAGCCGATAGCAACTAAAATCTGGCTTTTGCTGATGTTTTCCACCGGTTTGCTGACGTGGTGCGGAGCCCGTGGCGGCGTCCACATCGGAGCCAGCGCTCTCATCTACGGCTTGGCGTTTTTCCTGATGCTCAGCGGCTTCCTGAGGCGCAACAGAAGCCTGGTAATCGTCTCGTTTCTGGTGATTTTCCTTTACGGTAGTCTCATCTGGGGCATATATCCGAAATATGCCATCGAAAACAACATCTCTTGGGAAGGACATCTCGCAGGATTCATAATGGGAATAGCCCTTGCCATCGTCTATCGCCACGAAGGCCCTCAGCGTGAGAAACCTGATGAAAACGATGACGATGATGATTTCGACGACGAAGACCCTTACTGGGACGTCCCCGAACCGCCAAAAGAAGACTTAACGCAACCGCGGTATTTCAGACATTAGTTAACTGGTGACAATCTAACCATCAGCACGCCATGCGAAAGAATGCTGCTGACAACATTCTTTTTTGTCGACTTGGCGATGGTTTTGTGCTGCCAAATATCGTAGACCTTATAATAAGCGCCTGTTGCGCGCAGCTCAGGGATGTCGTTCCAGTTGAAATTGAGGTTCCAAGCGTCATCGCCGCGGTTAAAGAAGCACACTGCCCACTCGTCGTTGGCGAGCTGTTTCACCCAAATTTGATGATCGCCCATGGCGACGGATAGATGTGCCTGAATGCCCAGCGGATCCTGGTCGATGGCTATGACATCTTTATTTGTTAGGATGCGTTTGGTGTCGTCACTCATGTTGCCTAAGTCGTTACCTGCCATAAGAGGAGCTGCAAGCATGCACCACATTGAGAAATGGCTCTGGTCTTCGATGGCGTTCATGCCTCCGTTGCCCACTTCAAGCATGTCGGGGTCATTCCAGTGCCCCGGACCGTTGTAAGGATACAAATCCTGCACCAAATCAATGATGTTTACCATTCCGTGACCGCCCCAGTCTTCGCGGCCGTCCCACATGTTGATGATATCGCCCGTGGCTCTCCATAGGTGGCCGATGCCTTTACCCCATTCCCATGGCTTGGTGCTGCCCCATTCGCAGATGCTGAAAACTATGGGACGGCCGGCTTCTTTCAGAGCCTCGCGCATGATGGTGTAGGCGGTCTTCGAGTTGGTGCCGCGGTTATTGCAGAAGTCATATTTCAGGTAGTCGACGCCAGTGCGGGCATAAAACAGAGCGTCCTGGTATTCGTGACCCATGCTGCCTGGTCGTCCGGCGCATGTGTGGGTACCCACGCAAGAGTAGATGCCGAATTTCAGTCCCTTGGAGTGGATGTAGTCGGCGACGTATTTCATGCCGTGAGGGAAACGCTCGGGGTCGCACAGGATGTTGCCGTCGGCGTCGCGGTCGATCTGCCAGCAGTCGTCAACGACGATATATTCGTAGCCGGCGTCTTTCATGCCTGATGCCACCATGGCATCGGCGGCGCCCATCAGAAGCTGCTCGTTGACGTCGCAGCCGAAGCGGTTCCAGCTGTTCCAACCCATTGGCGGAGTAGGGCAGAGCGCCTCAAACTCTTCCTGGGTCAACGGTTGTGGTTTGGTATTTTGTGCTGAAGCTGCAAAAGTCATTAGCACGACGAAAAGGAGTGTTAAAATTTTTTTCATATTATAAGCTTTTATCGGTGCAAAGATAACGATTTTTTATTATTTTTGCATCGAAAAATAATTGCCATGAAAATCTTAAAACTGACTCTTGCACTTTGTTGTGCAGCAATATTTCTCGCATCATGCTCAACTTTGAAGAAGATGCCTTCGTCTGCCGAAATGCAGGCAATTAACGACAGCATTGTCGCTGAAGGTTTCCAACTATATTACTCTGAGCGAGCCAACTGGGTTGCCACTGACCTTATGCTTGAAAAATGTGATATGGCGAATGTGGGCGGCAGTGTTACATACCAGCCTGATGACAATACCTGGATAGTTGTTTTCTTTGACAGAGACGACGAAAATTGTGTGCTTGAATACCGTGTCAGCACTCTTAGTGACGAAGCGTATGTCTTTGATTCTATCCGTCCGATTTCAGAGGAGGAGAGGATTTTGTGGATTAGAAATAATACTCTGATTAATAAAGCCATCGGCAAATATGGCGATAAGATGCAGTTTGCATCAAAGTCATTTGGTTCTCCAAATCTTGATATTATTGAAATTAATGACCACCTCATAAGGATGTATTTCCTTCAAGGAACTATTAAACCTGATTTGATTCCTTTTGGCAATGATTATTCTATTGATTTTGACGAAAATCTAGAGCCGATTGCTTTCCGCAAATATCATAATTCATTGATAGCTATCCCGACAAAAGATAATGGCGAAGTAGTAACAATGACGATGCATTCACATCTGCAAGACAATCCGTTCATCACGCCGACCGACATCTGCAATTTTCTTCTTTATCGTCCTGCAGGCATGAATAGTTTCAGTGTGCTCAGTACAGCTTATAATTGCATGTTCACATTTAGTCTCGACCAACAAGCAATCTTTGTTGAGAAGCGGAAATAAGATTAAATTATTGATAATCAATATAATATCTTAATTTAGGATTGATACCGTTGCTAAGAATTTTCTGCAACTGTTCCCACGATGCTATCATCCCTTTTTGTTCGCGGTAGTTCACGATTTTCTTAACATCATCGTATTCGAGATAAGGATGTTTTAGCAAAACCTTAAAGGCATCGCTATTGATTCTCAATCTGTTAGGAACGAAAACGGAATCGATTTTTACAAAACGTTCAATATCATTGAACCTATTGGTATCCATGCGATAAACCTCCAGCAATTGCTCAGTCTCGCAATAACCACCGAGTTTATCGCGATAATCGACAATCCATTTCGCATAGGCGGCCCCGATGCCTGGAAGTTGCTGTAAAATCGTGGTGTCAGCAACGTTGAGGTCGATAACTTCGCGAACGATGGGCGCGGACACGCTGTGTGTAAGATTGTCATTCCGAACCCCAGAGGGGTGAGGAACCTCCTTATGGCTTGGGTTATCTTTCCTATATGTTTTTTCACTTTTTTCGGACGTGGCGTGCCGCGTCCCTACAACATGACGCGCCTTCTCCACTGAATCGGCAATCCTCACTGAATCCATTACCCTTTCCCTTCTCGCGATTATCGAATCCAAATCATGCTTGAAATAATCCCTTTTTGGAGGGTTTAAAACCAATAAGTATTTGATAATCAATATAATAACTATCAAAGAAACGATGGTGATGATGGCAATACGCTCACCACGGGAAAAAGATAAAAACTTCTTAAAATTGTCCATAAAAAAGGTTTTTGGCCAGTAGGGGCAAGGCATGCCTTGCCCCTGACAGGTTTATTTAATGAATTGTGTTACCAAAATGACTGTAATTGCTAATGGTGCCAAGAATTTAATGATAAAATACATAATCTTTCTCAATCCCATGCTGACGGTGCCGCCGTTGGTGAACTCATCCATGAAGTCGGCTTTCTTCATCTTCCAGCCGAGGAATACCACTGTCAGCAAGCCGCCGATGGTCATCAGGAAGGTCGAGGTGAACTCGTCGAGGGCGTCAAAAACACGGTATCCGAAGATTGTCAGTGAGGTGTCGGAATGCAAGCTCTGGCTCGCGATGACGCAAAGCACGAAAGCTCCGATTGCCGAGTAAACAGTGGCTTTCTTGCGACTTATCTTCAACTCCTCGGTGATATACAAAACCGCCACTTCGAGCAGTGAGATTGATGATGTCAACGCCGCTATCGTCAGCAAGAGGAAGAATATCAGGCAGAAGAAATAGCCGCCTGCCATCTGGTTGAACAGCATCGGAAGTGTCACAAATGCCAACGAGTCGCCGGCTTCAGGACGGATGCCGAACGAGAATGCCGCCGGGAAGATCACTATGCCTGCCAAAACCGCGATGAGAGTGTCGCTGATACACACCATGAAAGCGGTGGAGGTGAGGTTGTCTTTCTTCGCGATGTATGAACCGTAGGTAATCAAAGCGCCCATGCCCAGACTCAAAGAGAAGAAGGCCTGTCCGAGTGCGTTGATGAGTACCGTGCCTGTTATTTTCGAGAAATCGGGCTTCAGGAAAAACTCCACACCCTTAGCGGCGCCTGGTAAAGTCAGCGATTTGATGCCGAGCACGATGAGGATGACAAGCAATATCGGCATGAGGATCTTTGTATACTTTTCTATGCCTTTCGTCACGCCTTTGATGATGATAAACGCCGTGAGGAAGAGGAATATTCCTTCGCTGAGGATGGGCTGCCACGTCTCATTCATCAGGTTGTCGAAGTCTTTCTGTATGGTGGCGTTATCCAAGCCATGGTAATAGTTGATGATGGATTTGCCCACCGCGTCGATGGTCCAGCCGGCCACTGTGCAGTAGAAGGCGAGGATGAGGAAGGCACAAATCACGCCCATGTAACCTATTCCAGCCCAGCCTTTTTGTTCGGGTGCCAATGTCTTAAATGCGCCCACGGGGTTCTTGCCCGAGCGACGTCCTATAACGAACTCCGACACCATCAACGGCAACCCCATCAAGAGCACGATGGCAAGGTAGACGATGAAAAACGCGCCGCCGCCGTTGGCGCCGGCCTCACACGGGAAACGGTAGATGTTGCCGAGACCTATCGCCGAGCCAGCGGCGGCGGCGATAATCCCGAATTTTGAACCGAAATTCTCTTTGTTTGCCATTAAAAATTATCAATTATCAATTGTCAATTATCAATTATGATTATTCCTTCTCACCATACGCAAGGTCACCTGCGTCGCCCAATCCCGGCACGATATATGCCTTTGCCGTGAGCTCATCGTCGATGTTGCCGACCCAGAGCGTGGCGTCGTATTTTCTGAGTTTCTTCTTCACGTAGTCGACACCCTCGGCACTCGCGATGACTGCCACGAGATGCAGCTTCTTAGGCATCATCTCCTCGTGGAGCAGTCCTTCGAGGCACTGCACTAGCGACGAGCCGGTGGCAAGCATCGGGTCGACGAGCATCAGCACGCGACCGTCGATGTTGGCGGCCGAATAATACTCGATGCGGATCTCGAAGTCCTCGTTTTTGTCATATTTTCTGTACGCCGCTATGAAGGCGTTGTCGGCCTTGTCGAAAACGTTCAAAAAGCCCTGATGCAGAGGCAGTCCCGCGCGCATGATGGTGGCCAGCACAGGCTGGTCGACGAGGATGTTCATGTCTTTCTCGCCAAGCGGCGTCCTCACGCAAACCTTCTTATATTCAAGGGTTTTGCTGATCTCGTAAGCCGCCAGCTCGCCGATGCGCTCAAGGTTTTTGCGGAAACGCATGCGGTCGCCCTGCACTTTAACGTCTCTCAACTCCGCGATGTAGTTGTTGATAATGGTGTTCGAAGCACCGAGTTCTATGACTTTAACCATGGTTTGTTAGTTTTTATGTCGTTTTAAAATTTTCAATGCAAAGTTAGAAATTTTATTCAGTTTGTTGAACTTCAATTCGCTATAAAAAATTTCTTTTCCTCCAAAACCTTTGTAAAATCTGGCTAATCCCTCGTTATCCGATCCCTCAAAATCTAATGTGTAATCCGTTCCGCTGTATTTTTCGATGACATAATCGAGCAAAAATGTCAGTCCGTGAAGCTCTTTGTTCGACTCGTCAGCGCCAGAGAAGAGGAATACTATCTTTTTCTGGCTTATCATGAAAAATGCTCCTGCAACAAGCTGATTATCAGCGTTTTGTGCGCCTAAAACGAGACAAGAATCATGCTTCTTCGCCGTCTCGACCAGATTCAGAAGTCGATTATACTCCTTGTCACCCCATTTTTCGATATCTTTGCCTCTATTTTTTCTAAAAAGATCGATAATTGCTAATGGTTCTGCATTTTCAATGATCTGAAGTTTTTCTTTTTTCGCTTTCGCGAGATCGCGCTTGGTGTTGGAGCTGTAACTATCAGTTATTACTGCATATTCGTGATTTATGTCGCGCACGATATTTCTGTGTTTAAAATATGTCGTGCACGATATATTCATCCGAAACTCAGCAAATTTGAACTTTTTCGGAATCGCCGCTAAAAACTCTTCAATTTTTTCTTTTGATACTTCTTTTTTGCCAAAAACACCGAATTTTTGAGTGAAAAACGGCTGAAAAAGGTAATTTATTCCGAATTTTCTGCCTCCTGTTAAGGGCATCACGGCCTCATAATCATCTTCTACGAGCGCCTCCCAACCCGGGTGTACCACGTCGAGGTACCACGACCAGGCATACACCAAGCCGTCGGGACTCTGTGATATGCATTCGTCCCAACGTTGCTTATCTATCTGATTATGAGCGATATAGCGTATCATGAGTTGAGTGCGTAGTCGAGGATTTGACGGTAAAGCGCTTTCCAGCCGGTCCAGCGTTTCTCGTCGCTGAGCGTCTCGTTATGCCACAAAAGTATGAATGTTCCGTTCACGTTTTTAACCTCTTGGATGAGTCGGGTGGCGGTCTCATACGACTCGTCGGTATTCAGCTCGAGGTAGTCGCGCATGGTGCCGTCCATCAAGGCGAAAGGATGGATGTTGAGGTTCGTCACGTTATCATGCTCGAGGTCGAAGAAACGGAAGGTGTCGGCTATGCCTGCGCGGAATCCCGGCAGGGTGGCGTAACCCATGGTGTAGTCATCAGTGATGTCGAGGTCGATGAGAATCTGATAGCTCAGAGGCAGTCGGAGTCTCAGGAAATGCTGGCGACTGATGGTGATCTCGCGATTCAACACCTTCGAGAGTTTCTTAATCTCATTTTTGACTTTTTCCTTATTGAGATACGACGAAAACGAAGGGTGGATACCCACTTTGGCGTAGTCGCCCAGACGTTTTATCAGATTCTGGAAGCTGGTGTTACGCAGCGAGATGTTCTTGTCGTTGAGGTCGTATTCGCCGCAGAGGATGAAGTAGAGCGGATGCAGGTTGAGTTCTTTCTGCAGCTGCAGCTGGTAGTCGAAGGTGTCGAACGGGTCGGTCTCCTTGCCGATTATCACTCTCCATCTTCTTTTTGCCTCCTTGAAATCGAAGTTGACGATGTCGCGGGCGAGAGCTGCCGTAGTACGGAAGATGCCTTTATGTCTGTAAGCCCATGCCGCGTCGACGTCGTAGGTCGGGATGAAGGTGAATGAACGCTTTTTCAGTTGCAGATCGGGGTAGATTGCCTTCAAAATATTGCCAAGTTCAAGCGCCCAGATGTTGATCAGCGGCTTCTCTAACATATTCATTTTGAATAAGATAGAGTCTTTGGCCTGGAAACGGTTGTATTTGTCGTTGATATGCGGCAGGTATTCTTCGTAACGCGAAACGAGGTAGAACGAGGCCGCGAAGATGTCGAATGGGAGCACCGACTTCTCGTTGTAGACGGGGAAGAAGGCCTTAACGTCTTTATAATCAACGATTTTCAGTTCTTTTTCGGTGATGTCGTGCTCGAAAAGCAGGTTTGTCGCCTTCTGGAATGGCTCGTTCCAAAACTGGTTGTTGCCGTAGTGGAATTTCGGACCGTTATGCGACGTAAACGTCTCATTATCAGTCGTAAATTTAAAAGAAATACCAAGTAAGTCTTTGATAATCAAGTCAAAGATATAGTGAAGACGATTAGTCGTTTTCGGTACTAAAATGAGCATATCCATAATGCAAAATAACGTAGTTTTATTCAAAAATGCAAATTAAATTTCAATTTTTTCTTTCAGACGGATGTCGTCAGATGAGGCTCCCACCATGATGGTGAACTCTCCAGGCTCGAGATTTTCCGTCGGGATGGTAAACGTAATGTGTTGAGTCTCATCCTTTAGGATGAAGATACGTTTAAATCCTTTGAGCAGTTTCTCGGCTGGGGTGATGGTGGCATATTCGTCGCGAAGATATAGTTGAACGACCTCATCGCCGTGATAATCGCCAATGTTTTTGACATCGACGGAGACTTCTATTGTGCCGTTTAATTTATTGACAATCAGATTACTATATTCGAATTTTGTGTAACTCAAACCATGGCCGAAGCAAAACAGAGGTGTGCTCTCGCATTCGACGTAGTCGTGAGGTTTCGGTTGTGAATAATATATCGGAATCTGGCCTGTGTTGCGTGGCTGCGATATCGGCAAACGTCCGGCAGGGTTTTGGTTTCCGAAGATTATGTCAGCGATGGCGCCGCCACCTCGTGCGCCAGGATAGAATGCTGTTAAAAGTGCGTTGGCGACCTCATTGGCGGTGTTTTTAAGCAGTGGGCGACCTTCGATATAAATAATAATCAACGGTTTATGCAGCTTTGCGATTTCTTTTATCAAATCCTCTTGTAAACCTGAAAGTTCTAAAGACACGCGGTCGTAGCCTTCACCGCAGTCCATGTCGGAGATGTGGTCATTTACGACGGCTGCGCCGGTTGATTCGTAAGATGTCTTGAAGTCGCGTGCGCTTGAACCTCCGACCACCAAAATGGTGACATCTGCTGATTTTGCTGCCTTTATCGCTGATTCAAAATCGGCGTCATTGGTGTCGCGGATGGAGCAGCCTTTAGCATAAACGATCTTTGTTTCAGCGTTAGCGCGATTACGAATGCCTTCCAACACTGTGACAATCTTGTCAGGGTCTTGTGGTGCTGTGTAATCGCCTAATTGATTGTACATATTGTCGGCGTTAGGTCCGATGACGGCGATGGATTTCACGTCACGTTTTAATGGCAAAATACCGTCATTCTTCAATAAAACTACGGAATGATGTGCCGCTGCCCACCCCAATGCACCATCACGGCCGATTACCTTTACGGTTTTGTACGGATCATCGAACAATCCGATTTCGTATTTGAATCGTAAAACCCTGCGAACCGCATCATCGACGTTTTTCATTGGCACTAAACCGTTTTCCACGGCGGTTTTCAGATATGTCCCATAATTCGAACCACCTAAATCTATGTCAACACCAGCATTTATTGCCTGAGCTGTCGCCTCCAGCTGGCTAGCTGCCGTCCTGTGTGTGCTATGGAGTGCCCAGATGCTGCCGAGGTCGGAGAAAACCACGCCTTTGAATCCCCACTGCTCGCGTAAGACATCTTTCAAGAGCCAACTGTTTGATGTACAAGGTATTCCATCTATGGCATTATATGATGTCATGATGCTTTTGGCACCGTTTTTTATTGCGATTTCAAAGTTGGAAAGATAATCCGATATCAATTTGTTTGGTCCCGTCTGTGCGGCAGCGCCGTTGTGGCCGCCTTCAGGGATGCCATATGCTGCAAAATGTTTCACCGTCGCCGCCAGATGCTGCTGCATGCCTCTGATGACGGCGCTGCCGCACATCCCCGAGAGATAAGGGTCTTCGCCCATCGTCTCTTCCACACGTGACCATCTCGGGTCACGGGCGATATCTATCACAGGTCCGAAGGCGAATTGTGCGCCTCGGCCTGCGGCCTCGGCGCCGATGGCGTCGCCAACCCTAAACAACAACTCCTCGTCCCAAGTCGCCGCCAGCCCCAAGCCCGTGGGGTATACTGCCGCCCCCACCGCCATCAGGCCGTGCGGACATTCTTCAGCAAGATAAATCGGGATGCCAAGCCTCGTATTCTCCACCGCATAACGTTGCATCGCGTTGTAAACCTCCACCGCCTCACGAGCATCCAGCCCCGTCTCAAGCGTCTTCTGCGACCACGGATCAGCCCTCTGCACGGCCCACAATCCGCCTACAGGCAGGGTGTCCATAAGCTGTTGATACGCCTCGTCGTCGAGGTTGAAGCCAATCGGACAACACAGCTGCCCGATCTTCTCGTCTAAAGTCATCTGACTCAATAAGTTATCGACTTTCACGTCGATGTCGTCCCTCTTCGGCGCCGAACACGACACCATGAAGAAAAGCGTTATTATGGCGAAGAATCTCATTTTCATACTACAAAATTACAAAGAAAATCATTCGAAATGACAAAAAAAAGCTGCGCGGTTTCAAAAAAAGTGTATCTTTGCGGACTTTATAGCTTAATCATTAAAAACTCATACAATGAAAAAACTTACTTTTTTTGTGCTCCTGTCGTTGATGAGCGTCTTCGTCTTCGCTCAGACAGTAGAGATGACCTATCATTTTGATAATCCGAAAGTTACAACACTTCGTGGCTATCAGCAGATCAGCTTTGAGGGCTGCATGCAGACAGCTCTCGCCGGCAACCCTTCGCTGCCATACCAGATGGTGAGCCTCGTCCTGCCACAAGGCACCGAAGCCGAATCAATAGAAGTAGAACTCTCTGATTTTCAAGAAGTTGAAGGTAATATCAGTCTCTTCCCTTATCAGCCTTCACGTACTGTTGGCGACAACGAGAAGAGAGATTTGATTGTCAACGAAGCCGTCTATGCTTCAAAAGGCGTCTATCCTGCTGAGAATCACGGCGTTGTGACCACTCAGTACAAAAACGGCTACGGCTTCGCCAATGCTGCCTTCACCCCAGTGCAATACATCCCTTCAGAAGGCAAGGTGATGTACGCCCGCACTGCCAATGTGCGAGTCAACACTAAGGCTTCGAAGGCCGACCACAGCAACATGCTTTGGGGCACAGAGGAGATTAAAAATACTGTTCGCCGTCTCGCCCAGAACCCTGAGATGGTTGACACCTACAACACACAAGGCCGCGAGGTTACAAACTACGACGTCTTGATCATCACCGATGCACAATATGTCGACAGCTATGCCGAATACTGCGACTATTACAACAGCATCGGCATGCGTAACAGAATCGCCACAACAGCCGACATCTACGCCACAATGACAGGTGTCGACAACCAGGATAAGATCCGTAACTACATCATCCAGGAATACCAGAACAACGGTATTATGATGGTGGTTTTGGGCGGCGATGTCAACATCATCCCTTACCGCGGCTTCTTCTGCCAGGTTCAGTCAAGCAGTCTCTACGAAAGCAGCAATATCCCTGCCGACCTTTATTACAATGGTCTCGATGGCACTTGGAATGATAATAATGACGGACATTGGGGTGAGCCGGGCGAGGACGACCTCATGCCTGAAATCGGTGTCAGCCGTATGTCATTTAAGACAGCCACGGATCTTCAAAACATGATTCATAAAACCTTATCATATCAGCAAAATCCAGTATTGGGCGAGTTCCATAAGGTGATTTTGGCAGGAGAGCATCTCTACGACGACCCTACTTCAAATGGTTCCGATTATCTCGAGCTTCTGATTGGTACACATGACGATAACGGCTATACCACTGTTGGATATCCAACAGATTATGACTTTACAAAGCTTTATGAAGAACTTGGTACTTGGAGTGGCTCGGCACTGAAACAGGCTATCAATGCAGGTACAAGTTATGTGCATCACGACGGTCACGCCAACACAAGCTATGTGGCTGGTTGGTATGGCGTCTCGAACAGCGATTTCTCTGGTGCCAACGGCGTTGACCATAACTACACTTTCTTCCATACACAAGGCTGCGACTGCGGTGCTTTCGATGAGAACTGCATCCTCGAGAAGATGGTGACAATCGAGAATTTCGCTGTCGCCGTCATCGGAAACTCACGTTACGGCTGGTTTAATGAGGGTCAGACAGAAGGTCCTGGCGCTCACCTTGAAAGAGAGATGACCGACGCTCAGTGGGGCGACCGTTGTGGATGGCTCAGCATGGCTCACGCCATAGGTAAATGTGCGACAGCACCATGGGTGACAGCCCCGGGACAGTGGGAAGAAGGCGCTCTGCGCTGGAATTTCTACGATATGAACGTGCTTGGCGACGGCGTGGTCAACGTCTGGCTCGACGAGCCGATGACAGCACTTGTCGAAGCACCTGCACAGGTGGTGGTCGGCACACAGTCGATAGATGTCACAGTCACCGACGAAGACGGTAACGGACTGATGAACTACCGCTGCCTCATCTTCATGGACGGTGAAGTCATAGCGATGGGCGCCACCGACGAAAACGGCGTGGCAGAGCTGGAGTTCGAAGGCGGACTGCAGAACGTCGGCACGATGATAATGAAGGTTCAAGGAGTGAACTCTTACCCGATTGATGTCGAGATGATGGCAGTGCCTAGCGACACACCATACGTCGTTTACGATAGCTACAGCCTCAACGGCGGCGCACAGATGGAATTCAACGGCGAATACAGCTTCAACATGACATTGAGAAACGTCGGCAGCGTCAACGCCAACAACGTCACTGCTACGATAGCATGCGACAGCGAATATGTGACATTCAACGAGACTACAGTTACTCTGGGTGATGTGGCTGGCAGTCAGAGTGTTACACTCGACAACGCCTTCGCTTTCACGGTGAGCGACAACGTGCCTGACAACACCGTCGTGCGTTTCGATATCACCTGCACCGACGGCACCGATACATGGGAGAGCCACTTCAACACAAGGATATATGCTCCTTTGTTTGATATGGTGAGCTTTGTGGTTGACGTCCCTGGAGACATCCTCAATCCTGGCGACAGCGGAGTGGTTCATTTCACCCTGCAAAACAAAGGCGGCGCAGCAGCACCGGCAGCTATGTTCAGAATATATAACTCACATGAGGTTATCAGTTTACCTACCACAGAATGGACATATGACGAAATCGCAGCAGGTAGCGAATTTACAGCCGACATGAATTTTACTCTGGGTGCTGATGCGGAATATGGCGCTTTGTATCAGCTGTTTTATGCTGCATATTATGGCCACTACGTCGCCAATGGCACTTTCTATATCACTGTCGGACAGTCGTTCGATGGCTTCGAGACAGGCGACTTGAGCGCGTTCCCATGGCAATATCCAAGCATCATCTACGCATGGGAAGTCACTACACAGAATCCTTACGAAGGTCAGTATTGCGCAAAATCCACTTCGATTTCAGATGGCGAGACATCGTCGATTTACATCAATATACACGTTGGAACCGAGAGCGAGATGAGTTTCTACTATAAGGTGTCGTCGGAAAACAACTTTGATAAGCTGTTTTTCAAGATCGACGGTATGGAGAAGAATAACTGGTCGGGTGAGATAGGCTGGCGAAAGGCAACATACACCTTGACACCTGGTGATCATGAACTTAGATGGGAATACCGCAAAGATGTGTCAATGTCGACTGGCGACGACTGCGCATGGATCGACAACGTGGTGTTTCCGCCTTCGACAATCATCACAAGCGTTGAATCGGTTGTCGAACAGACCGTAGCGATGTATCCTAACCCGATGAGCGAAGTGCTGAACATCGAACTCGGTGACAGCCAGTCGGATGTGGTGATATTCAACAGCCTCGGACAGGTGGTGAGACGCTATGAAAACATGTCAGGCGACATGCAAATCAACGTTGCAGACCTGAAGCCAGGGTTGTATTTCGTAAAAATAGGTACGGAAACCACTAAGGTGATAAAACGCTAACGCTAAACGTTACAAAAAATGTAGGGACAGACCGCGTCTGTCCCTATTTTTTTATTTGTAAAATATTATTATCCCCGGTAGCAAACCACCGATAACAGCATATAGAACAGGAAAATAAACGGCAATGCTACCCAGTGAAGGATGATGACCGCTACTATGGCGAATATCACTACAAAGTAACGAAGGATGTTCTCCTTGAATCGTAATGTCTTGATTTTAAACGAGAAAAACGGCACCTCGCTCACCATCAGCCAGCTGAAAACTGCCACCATCGCCAACAGGAAATAAGGGTTGACGACAAACTGATATAACGCACTGCTGCTGCCGATGTGGAAAAGCATAAACGGCAAGGACGCGATGAACAGTCCCACCGCCGGCACCGGAAGTCCGATAAACGACGAAGTCTGACGTGTGTCGAGGTTGAACTTTGCGAGACGTACTGCCGCAAAAGCCGCTAAGATAAAGGCAAAGACAGGAAACACGTTGAAGTTGTGAATCCACCAGCCGATGCCTGTTCTGCTCAAAAACCATGCCACGATAAACGAAGGCGCCACGCCGAACGACACCACATCCGACAACGAGTCGAGTTCAGCGCCGATAGGCGATTTCGCGTCAAGCAAACGGGCGGCGAAGCCATCGAGGAAATCGAAGACAGCGGCGATAAAAATCATTGCCGCGGCCCAAAGAAGACGGTTGTGGCATAAGAAAAGTATTGATACACAACCACTTATAAGGTTGCAGCATGTTATGGCATTAGGAATGTGCTTTGTGATTTTCATGACTCAAATTTTTGCAAAATTAATAATTTTTTATTTCTGACGATAAGAATTAGGGGTGTAGCCGGTGTGCAACTTGAAATATTTATAGAAAAACGACTGGTTAGGGAAGTTTAGCTGGTCGGCTATCTCCTTGACACTCAGGTTGCTATGACGCAACAGATGCTGAGCTTCGAGAATCACATATTTATTAATGATGTCGGGGGCCGAGAATCCACTCACCTTTTTGATGATCTGCGAGAGATATTTCGATGAGATGCAGAGTTTGTCGGCATAAAAACCTACCGAACGCTCCTTGTTGTGGTATTTCTCGACCAGTTCGATGAACATCTCAAACACTTTTTTGTGACGAGTCGAGGTCTTGTCGTCGTTCTCTTCCTCAGCATCCAGACGTTTTTTCAGCATTCCTCCAATGAGATAAAAAATGGAAGTGAGCAGGTAGCTGACGCTGTCGTTGCGATATTCCGAATCGGTATTTATCACATTATCAATGAGATGGAAATACTGCATCGAGAGCTCGACCTCCTCGGGAGCCATCTCCATTATCGGACTCTTCAACATGCTGATGGCGTCGATGAAAATCTTATCCAAATCAGAACTCAAAGTGTTCATATACTGCGGCGACACTGCGAGAATCGTAATCTCGATATGCTCTTCCTGGTCGAAAGGCTCGAGCTGTATAATATTATTAGGTATGTTGACCACCAGCATGCCGTCGTGAACATCATATTCCGTCAGGTTGATGGTGCATTTGAAATGTCCTTTTCGGCAATATGCCGCCACAAAACCCTCGATACGACTGGGGAATCGGAGCAACGCGATGTCAACGTTATTCGTCTGCCGCGCAAGGATGAAATCGTCGCCAATGCTCACGATGTTGTCCTTCAGAAATAACTCTTTCACTTTCGAAAGAGTGAATTTGTTGTATAGCTTATTGTCCATTGGAATAAATTTTCGACAAAAGTACACCATTTTATTGATATATTGTTAAAAAATTTTCAAAAATTCGACCTTTAGATACTTTTTAGTCAATTTTTGACCTTTACAGGAAAAGAAATGTGTTGTTATTTTGCAGCTCGAAATTACGATAACAAATAATTAAAAAATGCAATACAAAACCAACATTAGATTAACGCTTCTTGCCGTGCTTCTGCTCGCGATATATCCTATTGCAGCTCAACGAGTTGTGACGCTTCAGGACTGTCGCGACATGGCTCTTGAGAACAACAAAAACCTCAAGATTTCGCAGGAGAAAGTCAACATGGCAAACTACGATAGGAAGATTGCTTTCGCGAATTACCTTCCTTCGATATCGGCACAGGGCACCTACATGCACAACGAGAAGCAGATTCAGCTGCTGAGCGATGATAAAATCAACGCCATGAGCACTGTGGGCAGCACTTTGCAAGGCGACGTGAACGGCTTCATCGACCCGATAATCCAAGAGCTGATGCAGAACCCGATGATGTATCAAATCATCATGAATAATCCTGAGCTTCAGGCACTTATACAGGATCTGCATAACATCGGAGCCTTCGAGACGCTCGACGCGATAGGCGAGGAGGTGGCTAAGAACTTTACCCTCGACACGCGTAACGTCTACGCCGGCATGATCACCGTGATGGAGCCAGTGTACGCTGGCGGTAAGATCCGTGCCTACAACAAGATGGCACGATACGCCCAGGACCTCGCCGAGATGCAGCTGACGACCGAACAACAGGAGGTGATTGTCGCAACCGACAAGGCCTATTGGCAGATTGTGTCGCTGGCCAACAAACAGAAACTCACCGAAAACTACGTCGAGCTGCTCCGCACCATGAGCGACAACGTCGACAAACTCGTGGCTGAAGGTATGGCGACCAACGCCGACAAGCTCTCGGTGAAGGTGAAACTCAACGATGCCGAGCTGTCGCTGATAAGAGTGCAAAACGGCGTGGCGCTGTCGAAAATGTTGCTATGCCAGAGCTGCGGACTGCCATTGGACACTGAACTGGTGCTCGAAGACGAGAACCTCGAAGACGTGGCAGTGCCAGTATATACTACCGAATACACCGAAGATGACATCATGAACAACCGTCCCGAGCTGCAGAGCCTCGAGCTGGCTACGAAGATATACGATAAAAAGGTGGACATAGCGCGTTCCGAGTTCCTGCCAACCGTGGCGGTGTTCGGCAACTACATAGTCACCAACCCTTCGGTATTCAACGGATTCGAGACCGAGTTCCACGGATTCTATAACTTCGGCGTCGTCGCCAAGGTGCCGCTGTTCCACTTCGGCGAAGGCTACAACAAGGTACGCAAGGCCAAGGCCGAGGCAATGATAACACAGCTGAAGCTCGAAGACACCAAAGAACTCGTGATGCTGCAGGTCAATCAGTATGAGAAACAGATCAAAGAGGCTGAGTCGAGACTGCAGATGACCACCGAGAAGATGTCGGATGCCGAGGAAAACCTGAGGATGGCGACGGTCGGCTTCAACGAGGGCATGATACCGTCGTCGACACTTGAAGCGGCGCAGACAGCCTGGATGCAGGCGCATTCGGAATATATCGATGCGAAAATCGATGTGATAATGGCTAATACATATCTTAAGAAATCAATAGGAATTCTATAGGTTATTGGTTATAGGTTATTGGTTATTGAATTAAAATTTAAAAAAAATATGGCTACAGAGAGAACACAACGAATTAACACTTTCATCGCGTTGGCGGTGTTAGGATTGGTTATAGCAACCGTATGTGTCATTGGCTCAATCACTTACGGCAAGACAAACGAGATAATGCAGGGCCAGATGGAGGTTTCGGAATACCGAGTCTCGAGTAAGATACCGGGCCGTATCATGGAGTTTAGGGTGAAGGAAGGCGACATCGTGAAAGCCGGCGACACTCTGGCAATCATCGAGGCTCCTGAGGTGAAGGCTAAGAAGGCGCAGGCCGAGGCCGTGAAGACCGCGGCGGTGGCCTTGAACGACAAGGCCGAGGCCGGCGCACGCGAAGAACAGATCCAGGGCGCCTACGAGCTGTGGCAGAAAGCCAAGGTGAACCGCGACATCTGGGAGAAGTCGTTCAAACGCGTGTCGAACCTCTTCAAAGAAGGTGTCGTGAGCGAACAGAAATACGACGAGACCAAGGCGCAGTACGACGCCGCCATCGCCACCGAGAAAGCGGCGAAGTCACAGTACGACATGGCGATGAAGGGCGCGCAGAAGGAAGACAAGGCGATGGCGGCGGCTAAGGTCGAACAGGCTAAAGGCGTCGTCGAGGAAGTCGACTCTTACATCAGCGAGACGATACTTCTGGCTTACGCCGACGGCGAGGTGACAGATATCTTCCCGCATATCGGCGAGCTCGTCGGCACTGGCGCACCTATCATGAACATCGCGATGATGGACGACATGTGGGCTACGTTCAACGTGCGCGAAGATCATCTCAGAAACATGCCTCTAGGAAGCCAGTTCACCGCTGAGTTCCCGGCACTCGGAGCAAGCGTCGTGATGGAAGTCACCTACATGAAAGACCGTGGTGACTACGCGGCATGGAAGGCCACCAAGCAGACTGGACAATACGACCTCAAGACCTTTGAGGTGCGCGCGGTGCCGACGGCAAAAGTCGAAGGCTTACGTCCGGGCATGACCGTCATCTTCAGAGTGGGCGAGGACAAGAAATGAAGGCGCTGAATCAGATATGGGCTATCGCGAAACGTGAGCAGAAACGCATGCTCCAGCGCGGCATCTACACCTTCTGTATGGTGTTGGCGCCTGTCATCGCGTTCCTGTTCTTCACCACGCTGATGGGCGAAGGACTTCCGTCGGAGCTGCCTGCGGGCGTCGTCGACGAGGATAACACCGCCACCACCCGCGAGGTGATACGTAACCTCGACGCGTTTCAGCAGACCAACATCATCGAGCACTATGCCGACGTCGCCGACGCCCGCAAGGCTATGCAGCAAGGCAAGATCTACGCTTTCTACTATATCCCGAAAGGTACCACGGAGCTCGCCATCGCCGGCAAACAGCCGACGGTGTCGTTCTACACCGCCGCGTCATACCTCATCCCGGGCTCGTTGGAGTACCGCGACATGAAGATGATGTCGGAATATGCCTCGGGAGCCGTCGGAAGAGCGTCGCTATATGCCCGTGGATACACCGAAGACCAGGCGATGGCGGTGCTGCAGCCCATAAAGATGGAGATGCATGCCGTCAACAACCCATGCCTCAACTACTCGGTATATCTTTGCAACACTCTTCTTCCGGGAATAATAATGCTGCTTATCATGCAGGTGTCAATATACTCGATTTATGTGGAGTTAAAGGAAGAGACGTCAAAGGAATGGCTCGCCATGGCCGACAACGACATCGTGAAAGCCTTGGCAGGTAAGCTCCTGCCTCAGATCGTGACCTGGTCGCTGATGGGCTTGTTCTGTCTGTTCCTGCTCTACGGAGTGTGGCATTTCCCGTTGAACAGCGGCATCTGGCCGATGATCCTCAACATGTTCTTGCTCATCAACGCCTCGCTGGCGCTCGGCGTGTTCTTCTGCGGAGCTGTGCCGTCGCTGCGTTGGGCTCTGAGTCTTGCGACATTGTGGGGCGTGCTGTCGTTCCCTATCTCGGGCTTCTCGTTCCCGCAGATGGCGTTCCCCGACACGCTGAAAGGTCTCTCGTGGCTGTTCCCGCTGCGTCATTACTTCCTAATCTACGTCGACCAGGCGCTCAACGGACTGCCGCTTTACTATTCGTGGCTTAACATCGCCATCCAGATAGCGTTTTTGGCTCTGCCGATAATGGTTTTAAGTCGTTTGAAGACGTTCTTGCTGGAATATTATTATACTCATTAAGATGTTGATTATGAAATGGTTAAGAAATACAATTGAAGTCTGGGCGTATGAGATGAAGTGCGCGTTGCTCGACGAAGGCGTGGTGGTGTTCTTCATCATAGTGCCGCTCTTATACCCGCTTCTTTACGCATATCTGTATAACCACGAGAGCGTTCGCGAGGTGCCTACGGTGGTGGTCGACAACAGCCATTCCACGCTGAGCCGCGAGTTTACCCGTCGCGTCGATGCCACTGCCGACGTGCAGATTATCTCGCATTGTCAGGATATGGAGGAGGCTCAGGAGATGATACATCATCGCGACGCCTACTGCCTCATCTACATCCCGAAAGACTTCGCCAAAGACATAGCCGAGCACCGTCAGACTGTGGTAGAGCTGTATTCCGACATGAGCGGACTGCTTTATTACAAAGCCGTTTTGAGCAGTTGTACCGAGGTTTCTCTTGATATGAATAAAGAAATAAAAGCGCAACTTATCCCTGGTGCTACCGACGAACAGATTTCGGCATTCCAGTATCCTATTGAATATCAATATGTTCCAATGTTCAACACCCAGAACGGATTCGCCACATTCTTGATTCCTGCAGTGTTGATAATGATTATCCAGCAGACCATGGTTCTTGGCGTTGGCATGATGGCAGGCGAGGAGCGTGAAAAAGTTAGAAAACACATCGCCGAGCCGCATATCATCGGTAAAAATCCTATCGAGGTGCTGCTTGGAAAATCGACGGTGATCTTCACCATCTACGTCTTCGTGGCAGTGTATCTGGCGTGCATAGTACCGTCGCTGTTTGACCTTATTCATATCTGGCGATGGCAGACCCTGCTGGCATTCATGGTGCCTTATATCGCGGCTTGCGTGTTCTTCAGCATCTCGCTCTCGTCGATAGCGCACGACCGTGAGTCGTTCATCATCATGTTTGTGTTCCTCTCCATCCCGCTCTTGTTCGCCAGCGGCATCTCATGGCCTGCCAGCAACATCCCGATTTTCTGGAAAGGTTTCTCGTGGCTATTCCCGTCGACCTTTGGCGTCAATGGCTTTGTCAGAATCACCGAAATGGGCGCCACACTCGAAGATGTGCAGCATGAACTCAATGTGCTGTGGATTCAGACTTTTGTTTATCTTGGAATATCGTATTTGGTCTACAAACGAACATATGGTAAACAGTTGTGGGCTTGATAACATTTTTTTAAACAGTAAACTGTAAACATTAAACAAAAATCCATATCTTTGCGGTTTGTATTGATTGCAAAATATGTGGAATAAAATTGCGATATATATTTTAAGGCACCGTGTTTTAAACCTTGTTATCGCTTCTATCTTGTTGATATTCTTAGGATTAGAGGCTTTTAAAGTTAAAATGGGGCATAGCATCGCCGCCACCTTGCCCGACACCGACACCACCATGGTGGTTTATCATCAATTCTTAGAAAAATATGGCAAAGACGGCAACAGCATCTTCATCGGAATGTGCGACGACAGTCTTTTCACCTTAAATCATTTTCAAGATTATTACGACCTTAATACCAAGATAAGAGAGATATCTGGCGTAACCGAATGCCTCTCAGTATCAAGGGTTTACAATATTGTTAAAAACGACAGCATCAAGAAATTCGAGCTAGTGCAGGTGGTGCAACGCCGTCCCGAGACACAGGCGGAAGTCGACTCGATAAAAGAGGTGATTTTGAGCCTCGCCATCTACGACAAGCTGCTATTTAACACCGAGACGAACTCCACCATGATGCTTGTCACCCTCGACGAAGCACACGCTAACACCACTATCCGTAGGGAGCTCACCGATGAATTGTCCGCCATTTTAGACGATTACAGCAAGGCACATGGCATCGAGACGCACATCTCGGGAATGCCTTACATCCGTGAGATTACCACTCAGACCATGGTGAATGAGATCGTAGGCTTCACGGCTCTGTCGATCCTCGTGGCAGGACTGATACTGTATCTCTTCTTCCGCTCATGGCGCCCGCTTGTGTCGGTAGTCGCAATCGTTTTACTATCAGTGATTTATATGTTCGGAATCATGGCGCTGCTTGGCTACGAGGTGACGATTCTCACAGGTGTGCTGCCTCCATTGTTGATAATCATCGGCGTGGAGAACTCCATCTTCATGCTTAACAAATACCACCGCGAGTACGACGTGTGTCACGACAGGATCCGCGCCCTGAGTAACGTTATAGTGCGCATCGGACCGGCCAACTTCCTGACAAATACAACTACTGCGGTGAGCTTCGCTTCGTTTATCATCACACGTAACATGCTGCTGGTGCCGTTCGGCGTACTCGCAAGTATCTGTATCATGCTCACTTACGTGATGACGATGGTGCTTCTGCCGACATTCTTCAGCTACCAGAAACGTCCTGAAGGCAAGCTGGTCAACTACATGAACAACCCGAGCATCAACTACATAATGGATAAGGTGTCGGCCTTTGTTTTAAGCCGTAAACGCTACATCTACGCTGTGGTGGTGGTGCTTCTGGTGATTTGCGGCATCGGTGCAATGCGTATGTCGACATCGGGACGCGTGGTAGACGATATTTCAAAGGGCGACAAACTCTACAAAGACATCATGTATTTCGAGGAAAACGTTGGCGGAGTGATGCCTTTTGAGATTTCCATTGACACTCGCAAGCCAAAAGGCATCATGAATGCGGCTTTCATCCGTAAGGTGCAGCAGATGGAAGACTCTCTGGCGATGTATCCGGAGTTCAGCGAGCCATTGAGCGTTGCCGAGGTGGTGAAATTTGCCCGCCAAGGCTTTTATAATGGCAGTCGCGACCAGTTTAAGGTGCCGACAAACAACGAGTTCGCCTTCATCATGAAATATATGCCCGAGACGAAAGACGGCAAACTGCCTGCGATAGTGACGCAATACGTCGACAGCACCATGCAGAGCACACGTATCTCGGTGCAGATGGCCAATATCACAACACCTAAGATCGACAGCATAAGCCGTTCGTTGAGGCCGAAAATCGACCAGATATTCCCGAAAGACAAATACGACGTGGTGATGACCGGCAGCGCCATGGTCACGCTGCAAGGTACCAACTACCTCATCGTCAACCTGGCACATTCGTTGCTGCTGGCATTTGTCGTCATCGCCATCCTGATGCTGATAACATTCCATAAGTTCAAGATGGTAGTTATCTCGTTGATACCCAACCTGATACCGCTTCTCTTTACTGCTGGTTTGATGGGTTACAGCGGCGTGCCGCTCAAGATGTCGACCATACTCGTGTTTAGCATCGCACTCGGCATCAGCGTCGACAACACCATACATTACCTGGCACGTTATAGACTTCAGATGAAGAACAACAACAACGACATCAAGAAGTCGGTGATGGCAGCTATCACTGAGACAGGTCCGAGCATGATTTATTCGGCTACCATCCTCATCTGCGGCTTCTTGATTTTCGCCTTCTCGTCGTTTGGTGGAACAAAGATAGTGGGACTTTTGGTACCGTTTACACTGCTTATCGCATTGATAACCAATATCTTAGTGCTTCCTGCACTGGTTTTGACCTTTAATAGAAAAAAGATATGACATCGGTTGAGAAAATTCAGGAAAAGATAACTCAATTCATTGAGTCTCAAGATTTTATGGGTACTCCGAGCGAGTTGTACGCTCCTATCGACTATACCATGAGCCAGAAAGGCAAACGTATGCGTCCGACGCTGGCACTTTTGTCGTGCGAGATGTTTGGTGGCGACATCGACGAATGCTTGACTCCTGCAGTGGCTGCTGAGATTTTCCACAACTTCACCCTTATCCACGACGATATCATGGACGAGGCTCCTCTGCGCCGTGGTCTGGAGACCGTTTACCATAAATGGAACTCAAACATCGCTCTGCTTTCGGGCGACACCATGCTTATCAAGGCTTTTCAATATGCGTTGAGTACCAATAAGATATATTCGCAAAAGGTCTTAGCTGAGCTTTGCAAGGTGGCGCTTGAGGTGTGTGAAGGACAGCAGTACGACCTGAATTTCGAGACCCGCGACGATGTTGCCTTGGATGAATATATCGAGATGATTAGGCTGAAAACAGCCGTTTTGCTTGGTTCTGTACTTAAGATTGGCGCTATCGTGGCTGGTGCTGATGAAAAGAATATGAAGGCTGTCTACGACTTCGGTATCGACCTCGGCATTGCTTTCCAGCTGCAGGACGATCTCTTCGATTGCTATGGCGATGTTAAGGTTTTCGGAAAAATGCCTGGCGGCGATATCGCCGATAACAAGAAGACTTATCTTTATCTGAAAGCTTTAGAAATGGCTTCAGCCGATGATAAAAAACGTCTCGAAGGCTATTTTTCAATGCCAAAAGGTCGCGACGAGAAGAAACAGCAGGCAGTTTTGGATATTTTTGCCAAATACAACGTCCGCGAAATCGTCAATGACGTGATGACTGATTATTACAACAATTCTCTGAAACACCTTGATGAGATTAGTGTTCCGGAAGATAAGAAAACAGTTTTAAGAAATTACGCTGATTATCTTTACAATCGCATAAAGTAACTACGGAATAAACAAGCAAGAATCCCCGTAACTGAGGAATCTGAACCCATGTTCCAGTGCGAAGCGGTATGCCTCTTTCCATTTATTTCCTATTAATGCTGAAACTAGCAGCAAAAGCGTGCTTTTTGGCTGGTGGAAGTTGGTGATGAGCGCCTTTGTCAGCATGATAGGGCAGGATGGTGCAATCATCAAGGCCGTGGTGGCATGCAAGGCGTCGAGATGATGCATTTCGAGATATTTCAAGATGGCTTCGAGACTTTCCTTGGCGGAAGGCAATTTTTCTCTGTCTTGGTACGGAAACCATTGATTTACATGGAGATTCCGTTCGTCAAAACCTTGTTCGAGGAGCATCACTCCAATCCAATACACCGATTCGATGGTGCGCATGCTTGTGGTGCCCACAGGGATGATGGTCCGATCGATATTTTTGTGCAGATGCTCGATGGTTGGGCGTTTCACGATTATCGATTCGGAATGCATCTCGTGTTCTCCGATGGTATCTGTCGCTACTGGACGGAACGTGCCGGCGCCGACGTGCAAGGTCACCTCTTCTATGGTGTGTCCCTGCTCTTTCAGCTTGGCTATCAATGGCTTGGTGAGATGTAACGAGGCAGTCGGCGCCGCGACGGACCCTTCGTATTTCGCAAACACGGTCTGATAACGGTCCCTATCGCTCGGCTCCGCCTCGCGATGCAGATACGGAGGCAACGGTATCTCGCCCGCATGCTCCAACACCTCCGCGAAGCTTATCTCGGCAGGCTCCCATGAGAAACGGATTACCGAATAGGCGTCGGTTTTTTCAAGGCGTTCGGCCTGCAAGATGACATCCTTGCCTTTGATAGTCAACGGCATAGAGAGATATCCATCCTTCCATCTTCTGGAGTTGCCAACCAGACAGTGCCACTCGACAGGGGAGCCTGCCGAGAACGCCAATTGGTAGTCGCCGTTGCCCGTGATGGGCTCCAGACAAAACACCTCGATGGCGGCACCAGAGTCCTTCACAAACTGCAAACGTGCGCGAACCACCTTGGTCTCGTTGAACACCAAAACAGATTTTTCCGGGAGGTAATCACCGATATTCCTAAAATGATTTTCAGATATCTGATTATCCTTGAGAATCAATAATTTAGACGCGTCTCTCTCTGCCAAAGGATATTTCGCGATCCTCTCGTCAGGCAGCGGGTAGTCATATTCGGCAATATTAATATTTTGAACGTTCGAAATCATTCGTCACTCTTCAGTTTATCCAAAATTCGGCGGTCTTTCTTCGTCGGACGGCCGGCGCCACGGTCACGGTATTCCGCCTTATATGCATGCATGAACTCGATGCGCTCGTATTCCTCAGTAGGAGTACGGTCGACGTAGATGTTCACCACGTCTTTCGGCGACACGCGACTCTTCGGGATGCTCAGCACCTCCACGACTTTATGGAGCTGTCCGAGCTGCACGCTGATAACCTCGCCGACCTTCACGTCGTGCGACGGCTTCATCGAGACCTCGTTGACCTTCACCTTGCCGCCCTTGCAAGCGTCAGCAGCGAGCGTCCTGGTCTTGAAAAGCCTCGCGCACCAAAGCCATTTATCTATTCTTAACTCTTCGTTTTCCATTTTATCGGCTATTGGCTATTGGCTATTGGCCGTTGGCCATTGGCAAGAATAAAAATGCCAATAGCTAAAAGCCTAAAGCCAAAGTTTATTTTTCTCGGAAAAATAATTGTATCGGCACTCCGTGGAAGTCCCAGATGCTCCTGATTTTGTTCTCCAAGAACCTCACATAGTTGTCCTTCACGTCTTTCGGCAGGTTGCAGAAGAAAATGAACTGCGGAGTAGGGCTCTTCAGTTGTGTTATGTACTTGATTTTCAAGTATCTGCCTCTTGAAGCAATCTGTGGCGGCTGACTGTTGATGATCTCCAGCATGGTGTCGTTCAACTCGCGCACCGAGACCTTTCTCTCTCTGTTTTCATACACCTTTTGCGCCATCTCAAGGACCTTGAAAGTACGCTGCCTGTTGATGGCCGAAGTGAAGATAATCGGATAATCCACAAAAGGCGCTGTCTTTTCGCGGATCATCTGCTCAAAAGCGAGGTGAGTGTTGCTGTCTTTCTCCACCAAATCCCATTTGTTCACCACCAAAACCATGCCTTTTTTGTTTCTCTCGATGAGTCGCAAGATGTTCATATCCTGAGCGTCGAAGCCCTGTGTGGCATCGATGATGAGTATCGCCACGTCGCATTCCTCGATTGCACGAATCGAACGCATCACCGAGTAAAATTCGATGTTTTCGTAAACTTTGCTCTTCTTACGCAGACCAGCTGTGTCGACCAGCATGAAGTCCATTCCGAAGGCGTTGAAACGCGTGTTGTTGCTGTCACGCGTCGTTCCCGCGATGTCGGTCACGATATTTCTCTCCTGACCCAAAAATGCGTTGATCATCGACGATTTTCCGACGTTTGGACGGCCCACAACGGCAAATTTCGGCAGGTTGGAATAGTCCTCTGTCGTATCATTCGGCAGATATTTCACCACCTCGTCGAGAAGCTCACCTGTGCCAGTGCCTGTCATTGCGGAGAAAGGATAAATCTCACCCAAACCGAGGGCATAGAACTCCGCTGCCTCGCCGAATTTACTGGGAATATCAGTCTTGTTCACGCCGAGCAGCACTTTTTTCTTGCATTTACGCAGAATCAGGGCCACATCTTCGTCCAAAACATGCACTCCGGCCTGTCCGTCGACCACAAAGATGATGACATCGGCCTCGTCGATGGCCAAATCGACTTGTTTTCTAATCTCTTCCTCAAAGATATCGTCCGATCCGACCACATAACCGCCGGTGTCGATTACGGTGAACGACTTGCCGTTCCAGTCACTGTGACCATAATGGCGGTCGCGGGTCACGCCGCTGCTTTCCTCAACGATGGCTTGGCGTTTCTGCACCAAACGGTTAAATAACGTCGACTTTCCGACGTTTGGACGTCCTACTATTGCAACAATATTACTCATAATTATGCCTCGTATCCAAAATGTTTTAATTCTTCTTCATTATCACGCCAGTCTTTATCGACTTTCACGCGGAGATCCAAGAAAATCTTCTTTCCGGTGAACTCTTCGATGTCGGCGCGCGACTGTATGCCGACTTTCTTTATCGCGGCACCGCCCTTACCAATCAGGATGGCTTTCTGCGATTCGCGCGAAGCGAAAATCGTCGCTTTGATGTTGATCATCTTCGCACTTTCCTCGTATGCATCCACCACAACCTCAACGCTATAAGGGATTTCCTGCTGATAATTCAACAATATTTTTTCTCTTATGATTTCCGTTACGAAAAAGCGCATTGAGCGGTCGGTGAGCTCGTCTTTCGGGAAGTATGGCGGACAAACCGGCAGTTTCTCGACTATGCTCTCAAACACATACTGCACGTTGGCGTGATGCATGGCCGAGATAGGGAATACCGTCGCTGCAGGTAGCGTGTTTTTCCAAAATTCGACGGCTTTCGCCACGTCGTCTTGGTTAGAAAGGTCGATTTTATTGAGTAAAACGAACACAGGGACCTCCATCTTCTTGATGCGTTCTACCGTTTCCTCGTCGACTTTCTTATCGGTGATGTCGACCACATAAAGAATCAGGTCTGCGTCGATAAACGCCACATTTATGTACTGATTCATGATTTCGTGCATCTTGTAGGCCGGATTTTTGATGATTCCAGGGGTGTCGGAGAACACAATCTGGAAGTCGTCGCCGTTCACTATGCCCAAGATGCGGTGTCTTGTGGTCTGCGCCTTCGACGTGATGATGCTTATGCGTTCGCCCACCAGGTCGTTCATCAGCGTTGATTTTCCTACGTTTGGCTTGCCTATTATGTTGACGTAGCCTGCTTTATGATCCATATTTTTATAAATATTTCAAAAATTTTCAAAAAACACTTGACACGAGCCGAAAAATGTTGTATTTTTGCAGCCCAATTCACGATGCGGGGTGGAGCAGTCCGGTAGCTCGTTGGGCTCATAACCCAAAGGTCGGTGGTTCAAATCCGCCCCCCGCTACTAAAGGAGGTCAACAGGCCTCCTTTTTTATTTTATCTTTTTCTCAGCGGTCATCAGCACCTGCTTGGTGTTGTTGTCGCTGATCATAGCCACGATATAAAATTCATCGGCATTGTAATCCTCGTTCACCGTGAACTTCATATTTGTGATGAAATTCCTTCCGGCCGCTATCGATTCAGCCTCTGTATCAAGCGTTCTGCCCCAGGTCAAGCCGTCGGCAGTGCCTCTGAAAACATGACGGTGCACGTAATTTTCGTCAGCGCCGTTGGGCGTTAACTGTAGTCCGACGATGTTGTTTTCCATCATGCAGACGGTAAGACGCACGTCGTCGCTGGCCACGTTCTGCAGGAACTTTGAGTGAATGCTGAGCTTCAGCTCTCTTGTGGCATCGTCGTATTCCGACTTGATGATGAGACGCACCGGAGCGTCATTTCCAATCAAATTGTCCACTTCGGTCGCCCATGTTGCCGTTCCGATTGCGGATTGACGGTTTACCATGCCTGTCGGATATGCCGAGACGTTAAAGAAGCTGTTCCACTCGTTGCCGTCGTCGGTTCTGAAGTCAGGGAAACCGCCCGCAGGGTTCTGATAAGAAGTCTTAGGATGCACGCCAAGCACCACTAGATGCTCACCGTACTGAGTCTGCAGACTTGCCGCAAGCTCAGCTGCAGCCGGACAGTTGACGCAGCGCACGCCGGTGTAATCCTCGAGAAGAACAACGATCTTACCGTCGAAATTCAAGGTGTCGGCAGCTGTCAAAGCTATCGTATCGCTCTGCTGCACAATAGGTTCGGTGAAATAAGGCTCTTTTAATTTATCGCACGACATCATTCCTAAAATGATTGCCGTTAATGCAAATAATGATAGTTTTTTCATGTTAGAATGATGTTGTAATTGTTATTGAAACTCCGCTCGATGCCGGCACTTCTCTACATACGCCACCCACGCATACGAGACCTTGGCTTTGACGGCCTCCGCTCAATGCGATGCGTGTCTGATCCTTAATGTATCCTACCGATCCGGTGAAATAATGGTCGCGGTTGTCGGCTATCGGGTTGCCGTAGTTGTATTTGTCGGCAACGCTCACAAACCATTTCGGAGCGATAGTGTATTCAAGCAGAAATGCCATCCAGTTGCCGCGTTTCACGTAGTATTCCTCGTAAAGAGGGTCAACCTCCTGGTTTTTACCCACGTTGTCCCACATGTGCTGCAACTCCAAGCGAACACTGTGTTTTCTGTTGATTTTGTATATCGCCTCGCCGAATGCGAAATGTGCCTTCACCGCCTCAGCACCCGGGTGCCCCTCGATGGTCTCCATATCGTAATAGAGGTTGATGTACATCAAGGTGAGATGCCATTTTGCACTTATTTTCTTCTCGATTTCGAAGTTGAAGTCACGGTAGAACATCTTATCGCCAATGGCGAAGAACGGCGAGGTGTAACCCTTGGTGCCCATCATGTTAAGCGTGTTGACGCCGTCGACCATGATGGAGTCGCGTTTGATATCGTTCACCTGACTGTAGTTGAATGCCAGCTTTGTGCCGTATTTTCCGCCGAGAGCGGTCTTCTTCGGGATGGTGTAGTTTACCTGGAACTGGACGCCCATCTCGCCGAGAGGCTGTGTCGCATAGGCGAACATCGATGGCAGACTGTGGGTGTGCGTGTAGTTGATAGGAGGGATGAAGCCGATGTCGAGGTCGTTCTGACGAGCGGTTCTCATCGACTTGAAACTCATGTTATCGACACGTTTTGCTTGCAAAACTACGCCGAGACCTTTCTGTGAATACGACAAAGATGCCAGCAATTCCTGACCGTCGCGATAAATCCAGTTGTTGAAGAACGACGGGTCGTTGATCTTACGCGCATACTCTGCCGATAAGCCGAAACGGCCGTATCCGAGATTCATCCTACCGGCGTAAGCGCCGACGTTCTGTGGCAGCTGGTATATGTTGCCGTTGTATTCCATCGTAGGCTCGCTCTCGTATTTGCTCACGAAACTGGCACCGAGAGTGGCTTTCAGCTTGGCGTCGTTCAACGCCTCTATGCTGTTGTTGATGTCCCATTCGCCGTCGACACCGCGCACCAGACCGCGTTCTTCTTCGTACGAAACCCAGTAATAACGCTGTTTTCCGTAGATTCCCTTCAGGGTGACGCCGTTACACGGACGGAACACGGCACGGATGCCTCGCAACGAGTTGTCGAAGCCGAGCGTCCACTCCTCGTATGTCCTGAAAATCAAACCGTTACCGAACTGATCGTAGATGTCACCTACGGTAACGCCGATGGTGCCGTTGTCATAGGTGGCGAAAAAGTTAGCCACGCCCATGCCTTTGACTCTGGCGTCGAAGCCCGACATCGGGGTGGTCTGATATGCTTCGAAACGCATGCCAGCGCTGAAGTCGCCCAGCTGATACTGGAGCTTGCCGAAGCCGTAAGCGCCGAATTTCTCGCCGTTGATCTTGTCCTCGGTGATGCCGATGCCATTGTCTTCCCAATAATAGTTGCCGTCGAGCTGGAAACTTCCGCTGACCTTCGACTTATTTAGGAAATCCTGGCCATACAGCGTTGTGGCACAAAGAATCACAGCCAATATTAATAATGATTTCTTCATCATAATTTCAATAACCAATAACCAATAACCAATAACATTTATTTGGCGATTTTAATAATCTCCTCATACAAATCCTCCTCACCACCATCGAGATAACCCGTGTGCTGCCACACGATCTTGCCTTTACCGTCGAAGAGGAAAGTGTGAGGCGGATTGCTCACGTTCATGGCGCGAGCCAAATCTTTATTCACATCCAATAAAATCTCGAAAGGCCAGCCTTTGCCGTCGACAAAAGGTTTGATTTTTGCCGTTGAGCGGGCGTCGTCGATCGACACGGAGATGATCTTCACGCCGGTTTCCTCTACCCAGTCGTCGTAAACCTCAGTGAGAGCATTGTGTTCCTTCACGCACGGACCGCACCAGGTAGCCCAGAACGTCATCACGAAAGGCTTGCCGCCGTTGTTGATCTCGCTGATGTTAACCGATTGACCGTCAAGGTTTTTCAGTGTGATGTTCGGCAAATCTGATTTGTTTTGGGCGTTGAGGCCGAAAAACATGAAGCCGAAGAGTAAAAATGCTAAGAATTTTTTCATGGTATAAGCTTTTTTATGATTCTACGATATAAGTTTCTAATATTTTACAATGACCTAATGCCTTGATTTCCACTTTGTTAATGACATTTGGAATCAAGATGCATTCACCGATATTAACGATTTCCTCGCCGTTTTCGTATTTCAGCGTGAAGCCGCCTTCGACGCAAGTCAGGATGACGAAGGAGTCGAGTTCGGAATAATCTTTTGCCAAGATGGCATCCAGATCGATGTAATTTGTAGTGAAATATGGGCATTCCACCATTGGTACAGTGGCGTCTTTCTTGTCTTTCTGATACTCGGTGCGGTAGCTGTCCTCATGCTTGTAGTTGAGCGTGAACAGCGACTGCGGGATATGCAGCTCGCGGTACATGCCGTGCTGGTCGAGACGGTCCCAGTCGTAGACGCGGTAGGTCGTGTCGCTGGTTTGCTGGATCTCAGCCACCATGCAGCCCGGACCTAAGGCATGAATCCTTCTTGCCGGGATGAAAAACACGTCGCCATCGTTAACTTTCTCATAGTTAAGCACTTGCGAGATCTTTTTCTCGTAGATGAGCTTCTCGACTTCGGCTTTTGTCACCTCGCGGTTAAAACCTGATACGAGCTCGGCGTCTCTCTCGGCGTGCATCACATACCACATCTCTGTCTTGCCGTTCTCGAGGCCGATCATCTTCGCAATCTCATCGTCGGGATGCACCTGCACCGACAGCCATGTCAGCGGGTCGATGATCTTGATCAGAAGCGGAAACGTCTCTCCGTATTTGTCGAAAACGTTGTCGCCCACGAGGTCGCCCATGAAGGTCTCGACGAGGTCGTTGAGCTCGTCGCCCTCGAAATTGCCGTTCGCCACCACGCTGTTCTGACCTTCGACGCCCGACAGCAGCCACATCTCGCCGCAGTTCATCAGCTTGCCGAAGTCCTTGTGCAGCAACGACTTAACGTTCTGACCGCCCCAGATTTTCTCGAGGAAAATAGGCTTAAACTTCAAAGGATATAGTACGTTCATTTTATTATCATTCAAACTTGCAAAGATACAAAATTATTCTTAATTTTGCGGAATAAATTTTTGAAAATGCAAAACATCAAAGAATTAAGGCAGTTGTTGCATGAAAATGCCGAGCTTTCGGGCAAGGAGGTGAAGACGAACGCCATCTTAAATGAGTTTCTTGAAAAGCTGAATCCAGATGTGCATGTCAAAAACATCGGAGGCAACGGTATTGCTGTGGTTTTCAAAGGGAAAAACAAAGGGAAAAGATTATTGATTCGAGGCGATATCGATGCCTTGAATATCCCCGAAGGCGACCGTCACTGCTCGCACCGCTGCGGTCACGACGGACATGCTTCGATTTTGGCTGGTTTGGCACAGCGTTTGAGCGAAAAACGTCCTGAAAACGGCGAAGTTGTGCTGCTTTTCCAGCCTGCTGAGGAGACCGGACAGGGTGCGAAAGCTGTAATTGCCGACCCGCAGTTTGAGCAGATAAAACCCGACATGGCGTTTGCCTTGCATAACATCCCGGGCTATGCGAAAAACAAGATTTTGCTGCGAAAAGGCTGTTTTGCCGCAGGCTCGCTGGGCTTGAAACTCATTTTCGACGGTGTTACAGCGCATGCTTCTCAACCTGAGACGGGTCACAGTCCGCAGCACGTATTATCAGCGCTCATTGACATTTTCGGAAAGAAAGCCGAGATGCTCCGCGACGAGAAGCCTCTCACTATGATGACGATGACGCATGCCGTCTTGGGCGAGGAGACATTCGGTGTGGCGCCTGCTCATGCCGAGATTTGGCTGACGTTGAGGTCGTACGACAACGAGAAACTGCAGCATCTCACAGCCGATGTGGTTCAGCTCTGCGCCATGGTTGCCGAGAAGCAGAATTTCGACTTCGGGAGCAGCATACATGAGGCGTTTTCGGCCACGATGAACAACAACGAGGCGGTGCTCGCAGTAGAAGAAGCTGCAAAATCGTTAAACCTTGACTATCAATATCTTGACGAGCCGTTCCGTTGGTCTGAGGATTTCGGTCGCTTTGCCGATGTGTGTCCGGTTTGTTTGTTCGGACTTGGCTGCGGCGAGGATCATCTGCCGCTTCATAACCCGGAATATGTGTTTGAAGATGAAATTTTGAATACTGGTATTGACATTTTTGAAAAAATTTGTACCTTTGCAAAAATTTGACATGAAAAAAATCTGTGTTTTCTGCGGTAGCAGCATGGGCTTGGACAAGCGTTACGAGGAGGCTGCGGCACGTCTGGGCGATGTCCTCGCTGACAATGGCTGCACTCTCTACTACGGCGGCGGAAGCGTCGGCCTCATGAATGTGATAGCGAACCGTATGCTGTCGCGAGGTTGCGAGGTGGTAGGCGTGATGCCCGACTTTCTGCTTGCTCACGAGATCGGGCACAGCGGCATCACCAAGATGATCCCGACCCAGACCATGGCTGAACGCAAGGAGATACTGATTCATGAGGCCGACGCGTTCATCGCGATGCCAGGCGGATTCGGCACACTCGACGAGTTCTCGGAAGTGGTAGTCGCCGACCAACTCAGGCTTATAGAGAAACCTATCGCGCTGTACAACACCCTCGGCTATTACGACGACCTCGTGCGGTGGATCGACAGGGGAGTGAAGGACGGCTTCATCCGCGGAGACCATTATAAAAATGTGATTGTCACCGACGACCCGAAGGAGTTGTTCGATAAAATGAACAATTATCAGGCGGTGAAGATCGAGAAATGGATTCACGATATTGTTGATGAAAAAAAGTGTAGAGTTTAAAGTTTAAAGTCAGTTTTATAGTTTAGAGTTTTAAGTAGAATAAATTTCAAGATATGAATATAATTGGAATCACAGGAACTTTAGGTGCTGGAAAGGGCACTATCGTTGATTATCTGGTGCAGAAAAAAGGCTACGTCCACTATTCGGTGCGCGCGTTTTTGTCGGAAGAGGTGAAGCGGCGCGGTCTCGAGGTCAATCGCGACACTCTGACGTCGGTGGCTAACGACCTAAGGGCCAACAACAGTCCGAGCTACATCGCTGAGCAGCTCTACGACCGCGCCTACAACAACGGTAAGGACGCCGTCATCGAGAGCATCCGCACCCCTGGCGAGATCGCGGCCCTGCGTTCGAAGGGTAACTTCCATCTCTTCGCCGTCGACGCCGACCGTAAAGTGCGTTACGAGCGCATCACCGAGCGCAAATCGGAAACAGACTCAGTGAGTTACGAGACTTTCGTGGCCAACGAGGAACGTGAGATGACCAACGCCGACCCTAACAAACAGAACCTCGGCGAGTGCATCCACCAGGCCGACTATGTGTTCCAAAACAACGGCACCATCGAAGACCTTCACAAACGTGTGGAGGAGGTGCTGCAAGATATTGAAAATCAGAAGTATAAACGTCCGTCGTGGGACGAATACTTTATGAATATGGCCGACACCGTGGCTGAGCGTGCCACCTGCGACCGTGGCCGCAGCGGATGCGTCATTGTCAAGGACCGTCAGATTCTCGTGACGGGCTACGTCGGCTCGCCGCGCGGACTCCCGCACTGCGACGAAGTGGGGCATCTTTTCAGAAAAATGATTCATGCCGACGGCCGTATCACCGAACACTGCGTGAGAACCGTGCACGCCGAGCAGAACGCCATCGCACAGGCGGCGAGAAGAGGTATCGCCCTCGAAGGTAGCACCTTGTACTGCAGAATGACGCCATGCCGCACATGCGCAATGTTGATAATAAACTGCGGTATCGTGCGCGTGGTGTGCCAGCGCAAATATCACGACGGAGCCGAATCAGAAGAGATGTTCCGCCAGGCGGGAATCAAACTGGAATACGTCTACGACGAGGTTCAGACGTACGAACGTCAATAATTACTCGCCGCGGCGGTTATTCAGAATATCAATTGCAAGATATATCGCGTGCCTCATTGCTTCGGGGTCCGCGATATTTTTATTTGCTATGTCGTAGCCGGTTCCGTGGGTCGTTGAAGTGCGCACCACCGGCAAGCCTCCCGTGAAGCTGACGCCGCCGTCGACAGAGAGTACGCGGAAAGGAGTGAGTCCCTGGTCGTGATACATGCTCAGTATGCCGTCGTATTTGCGCCATGCGTCGGAACCGAAGAATCCGTCGGCCGGGAATGGTCCGAATGCCATAACTCCTTGTTCCTTAGCGACTTCGATGGCAGGTTGGATGATGTCTTTTTCCTCAGTTCCCATGATGTTGCCGTCGCTGGCATGCGGGTTGAGACCCAACACGGCAATCTTCGGTGCCACGATTTTGAAGTCGTTGATCAAAGATTTGTTTATAAGCAATAACTTCTTGATAATCAATTCTTTGTTGATTGCGCCCGGCACATCTTTCAATGGAATGTGATTTGTGACGAAGCCTATGCGCATCTGATGGTTTACAAGAAGTGTAATGTATTCATTATTAGGGAAAAACGATTTGATGTAGTCGGTTTGGCCCTTGAATTTAAACTGTTCCGACTGCATATTGGCTTTGTTGACCGGAGCCGTCACCATGGCGTCGATGAGACCGTTGCGGAGGTCGTTGACGGCCAGTTTCAGTGCCGCGAACGACGCTTTTCCTGCGATAGCAGTGGAGAATCCCGGCTCCACCTTCAGCTCCTCATCGGTGTGGTTGATGATATTGATGCGCCTCGGCTGAGCCTGCGAAGCGTCGCGAATCACGGTGTACGACATCTCTTCCATGCCGAAATTTTTCTTGTAGTAGGAAAAAACTTTCGACTGCCCGTAGACTATCGGGATAAACGATTCAAGAATGCGTGTGTCGGCTAAAACTTTGAGAATCACCTCGTAACCAATTCCGTTGATGTCACCTTGGGTGATACCAATTTTCGGAAGATTTAATGTCTTAAACTGTGGAGTCATAATGTGGCGCTAGAATTGAACCTTCAAAATTACAAAATAGGTTTCAAAAAAACAAATATTTTTTCAAAAAAATAATTATCAGTGATTTACGTTAAAATTTTAGTAAATTTGCGATATGCAAAACGAAGGATACACGATAAAACGGATAGTCTCGGTTGTTGGAGGTCAACTGATTGGTAATCAATCGGATACGATTATTGTAAAAGATATTCTGTTCGACAGCCGATTGCTCGTAGATGCAGAAAATACGCTGTTTTTCGCGTTAAGTGGCGGCAGAAACGACGGGCATAAATATATCAACGATTTATATGAAAAAGGCGTGAAAGCGTTCGTTGTCAACGAGAATTACGTGAAAAACGGATGCGATGACGCGGTTTTTATCGCCGTTGACGACACCCTTTCGGCTTTGCAAAAGTTGGCCGCCTATCATCGTTCGCTGTTCGATATTCCTGTGGTTGGAATCACCGGAAGCAATGGCAAGACAGTGGTCAAGGAGTGGCTTTATCAGATTTTATCGCCTTCGATGTCGGTGTGCCGCAGTCCGAAGAGTTACAACTCGCAGATAGGTGTGCCACTGTCGGTTTGGCAGATGAATTCGTCGAATGAGGTAGCGGTTTTCGAGGCTGGCATTTCACGTCCGGGCGAGATGGAGAAGCTGCGCGACATCATCAAGCCGACGATAGGCGTTTTCACCAATATCGGACCCGCTCACGGCAAGAATTTCAAGGATATTCAGCAGAAAATTGAAGAAAAAATCAAATTGTTTGATGGGGTCAAAAACCTGATTTTTTGCATGGATATCGTAGAAATTGCGGATATAGTTGTAAAAAATGTGAAAAATTCATTTACATGGAGCAAAATCGATAAGGGCGCAAATCTATTTGTTTCCTCGATAGAGATCTCTGAGAACTCTAAGATCTCGGCGATATTCCGAGGAAAAACCATTTCCATCACCATCCCGTTTATTGACGACGCCTCGATAGAAAACGCCATCAATTGCTGGTGTGTGGCACTGTTGTTGGGTCTCCCGAACGACGTCATCGCTGAGCGTATGGCACATCTTGAGGCTGTGGAGATGCGAATGGAACTCAAGGCTGGTGTTCGTAACTGTCTGATTATCAACGATTCGTATAACAACGACAGAAACGCTCTCGCCATCGCCCTTGACTTCATGAACGCACAGCATCATGACAATAAGGTACTGATTCTTTCAGATATTCTTCAGAGTGAATTAAAAGAAGAAGACCTTTACAAAAACGTTGCGCAACTCATTGAAAACAAAGGTGTTGACACTTTCATCGGCATCGGAGAATCATTGTGTTCGTCATTTCGAGCGAAACAACGTGGAGCCGAGAAATCCTCTTTACCAAAAATTCATTTGAATAGGAAAATACAATCATATTTTTACGAATCAACCTCTGATTTTCTTGCAAATCATCCGATGAAAATGTTTGAGAATCAGATAGTTTTGCTGAAAGGTGCGCGTAGCTTCGAGTTTGAGCGCATAATGAAGGTGCTGCAGCAGAAGTCGCACGAGACGATACTAGAAATCAACCTCGACAACCTAGTCAAAAACCTCAACTATTATCGCGGAAAGCTGAAAAAAGACACTAAGATGATGGTGATGGTGAAGGCCTTCGCCTATGGTAGCGGCAACTACGAGGTTTCAAACGTCCTGGCCTTCCATCATGTTGATTATCTTACGGTTGCGTATGCTGACGAGGGAGTGGAGCTGCGTCATAAAGGCATAAAACTGCCAATCATGGTGATGACGCCCGAAACAAACACCTTCGATATCATCATCAAACACGGATTGGAGTCTGATATCTACAGTTTCCGTTGTCTTTCGCAACTCGAAGACGCTATAAATCAATTGGATACGGAGTTGAAAGAACCTGTCGGCATTCATATCAAAGTCGACACCGGGATGCACCGTCTCGGCTTCCTACCTGACGATATCGACGCTTTGATTGAGCGCATAAAAGCCAATCCGAAGATCAAGATTATGAGTGTTTTCTCGCATTTTGCGACGAGCGACATGCCTGAGGAAGACGCCTTCGTGATGCATCAGGTGGAGCAGTTCGAGCTGATGAGCCAGAAGATCATCAAAGCGTTCCCGTACAAGATCATTCGTCACATGCTGAACACCGCCGGCATTACGCGATTCACTGAGTATCAATACGATATGGTGCGTTTGGGCATAGGCGTCTACGGCGTGCCGGTCTGCGACGAAGACCGCGGCAAGCTGCACAACGTGATGTCGCTGAAGTCGACCATCAAGCAGATTAAAGAATACGGACCTGGCGAGACCATAGGCTACGGTCGCCACGGAAAGATAACCAAACTATCAAGAATAGCTGTGATTCCGATAGGTTATGCCGATGGGTTGCGTCGTGAGCTGGGCAACGGCAACGCCTGTTTCTGGGTCAACGGCAAGGCGGCACCTATCGTCGGTAACGTGTGCATGGACCTTACCATGATCGACGTCACTGGCATCGATTGTCAGGAAGATGACACAGCGGTGCTGTTCGACGACAATCATCCGATTGAAATCATAGCAAACGCCTGCCACACGATTCCATACGAAATCATGACGCGAATTTCCCAAAGGGTAAAACGAATATACGTTAAGGAATAAAAAAATGCCAACGGCCAACAGCCAATAGCCAACAGCTAACAGCCGAATATTATATTTTCTTCAGCAAAATAAGGTACACTGGGAAGTGGTCGGAATAACCAGCCAGCCACACACCACCCGCGAACGAACGCCACGGATAGCCGTTGTAGCGGCCGTCGTGCTGTTTGAGATATTCTTTCGAATGCACCATCGGCTTGAACAGCTGGTATGTCGCAAATGGATCGTTTTCATCTTTGAGCAATGCCGGTGTGATGATGCATTGGTCGAGCACGCCTTTCACATCGCGGTAGTAGTTGGTGCCTTCGCCGTTTTTATGCATCTTCCACATCGGGTTGAAGAAATCGTCGCCTTTCATATCTTCGACGCGTCCCTTGGCACGCAGTCCCTCGATGATACTCTTGTTGGTCGGGTAGTCGTTGTAGTCGCCCATCATCACGATCTTCGCATTAGGTTTTGCAGCCAGAATCGAGTCGGCAATATGACGGCATAGGCCTGCTGCTGCCATACGTCCGGGGAGTGAGCGTTTCTCGCCGCCGTAACGTGAAGGCCAGTGCATCACGATAAAGCTGAACTCTTCATCGTCGAGAATGCCAGTAACAACTAGCTGATCACGCGAGATGAAGTTAGGCTGTCCGGGCACATTGAGGCGGTATGATTTATGGTTGGTAACCTTGAAATATTTCGGGTTGTAGAGCAATGCCACGTCGACACCACGACGGTCGGGCGAGTCGTAATGGACAATCTGGTAGTTGCGGTCGGCGATCTCCGGCTGTTTCACCAAGTCCTCGAGCACTTGGCGGTTCTCAATCTCCGAGACGCCGAGCACCATCACTCCGTCGGGCGAATAGTATTTGTCGCTCTTGTCGGCGCCGATGGTCGAGATGGCGTAGGCCATGTTGTGCAGTTTTGTGGTGTATTTCTCGGTGTTCCAAGCATTTTTGCCCATAGGCAGAAATTCCTCGTCGTTCTTATGCGGGTCGTTAATCGTGTCGTAAAGGTTTTCAAGGTTATAAAAACCCACGATACCCATCTTGTACTGCTGTTGGGCGCTCAATGAGGTGATGAAAAACAACATCACGACAGCCAAAATGTTCAATTTTCTCAACATAATTTTAAAAGAATGAATTTGGGTACAAATATACTGAAAAATTTTCATAGAAACGAAAAAAATATCAAAAATTAATTTTCACCTTTTTTATTTTTATAAGGAAAAATTTCATAAATTTGTGCGATTAAATTTTGTTAAATGAAAAAGTATCTACTGTTAATTCTAGCTGTCGCGTTCAGTTACCATCTGATAGCGCAGGAGGCAGTCACCGATACCGTCGGTGAGAATACCACATTGCCTACAATCATTATGATTGACACGGATTACGACGAGACAAACAGCTCGACCGACATCTCGAGCTTCCTTCAGTCGTCGCGCGATGCCTTCAACAACATCGCGGCATATAACTTCAGTTCAAGAAGGTTCCGCATCCGTGCTTACGACTCGAAATACACCGACGTGATGATCAACGGTGTGATGATGAACGACCCTGACGGCGGTCGTCCGTACTACTCCAACTGGGGTGGTCTGAACGACGTGATGCGTAACTCGGTCATCACCATGAACTGCGGCGTCACCTACGAGAGCTTTGGCGGTCCGGCCGGCGTGACGGCGATCTCGACACGTGCCAGCAACTACCGCAAGCAGATATCGGCGAGCTACTCGTTCTCAAACCGTTCGTATAACCACCGTATCATGGCGACATACAGCACCGGCTTGATGAAGAACGGCTGGGCCTTCGCGGCATCCATCTCGGGACGTTACACCCCGATGGGAAGCAAGATCAACTTCCAGGAAGGTACATGGTACGCCGGGACGAGCTATTTCTTCTCAGCTGAAAAGAAGCTCAACAAGCAGCATTCGCTGGGCTTCCTGGTGTTTGGCTCACCATCGGAGCGCGCCAGCTCGTCGCCTGCAGTGCAAGAGGTGTTCGACCTACTTGGCACCAACTACTACAACCCGAACTGGGGCTGGCAGACCGACGAGAACGGCAGCCGTTTCATGCGTAACGCCCGCGTGAGCTCGTACCACCAGCCGATGTTCCAGCTTCAGCATTACTGGACGCCGAGCGACAAGCTGCAGGTCAACACCACGGCTTACTACTGGTTCGGTAAAGGTGGTTCGACATCGCTCGAGTGGGGCGAGGCGGCCGACCCGCGTCCTGACTACTACCGTAACCTGCCGAGCTACTACAAGTATATGCTCGACCTCGGCAAGGAAGGCTACACATGGGAAGGCTATCAGGAATATACACAACAGTGGATTAACGACGAAAATATGCATCAGCTCAATTGGGACGAGCTGTATGCGGCAAACTTGAGAAACCTCAAGACTGTCAATAATGCCAACAATGGCACCGAGACGATTCAAGGTTATTTCTCGAAATATATTATTGAAGAACGCCGTCAAGACAAGCAACAATACGGTCTGACGAGCAATTTCAAATATGAATTCAACCCGAATCTCCATCTATACGGAGGTTTGAAGGCTGGAATCTCGAAGACTCATTATTACAAGAAAGTCGCCGACCTCCTCGGCGGTGAGTATTATCTCGACATCGACAAATACGCCGACGGTGAGGCCTTCGACATCTCCGACGAGCAGCAGAACAACATCCGCAACAAGAACCACGTTGCGAAAGTGGGCGACGTCATCGGTTACGACTACATCGCTAATGTCAACAAATTCATCCTTTGGAGCCAGTTGACATGGGTTAAGAACCGCTGGTCGACATACGCCGGCCTTGAAGCTGCCTACACTCAGATGTTCCGCACAGGTAACTTCGAGAACGGCCGCTTCCGCGGCGACGAGTCGTACGGCGACTCCAAGAAACTCAACCAGCTCAACGGCAGCTTCAAGGCCGGCGGCAGCTACGCCATCAACGGACGTAACTACATCGTGGCCAACGCCATGCTGAAGAGCGAAGCACCTGAGTTCAGAAGTGTCTTCGTGGCACCGCGTGTACGTAACACCATCGTGAGCGACGTCGACAACGAGAAGATCTTCGCTTTCGACCTCGGCTATGAATACCGCTCACCATTCATGAAAGCACGTTTGAGCGCCTACAGAACACAGTTCTACGACCTCACCTGGAACCGCTCGTTCTACTACGAGTCGACAGGTAAATACGTCAACTACATCATGAACGATATCGAGCAGTACGCTCAAGGTATCGAGTTCGGCGCCGACATCAACATCACGCCGACAATCAGCGCACAGGCCGCAGCCACAGTGGGCGAGCACCGCTACTCGAACCGTCCGAAGGTGTATGTCTACGAGGATAACGACGCAAGTCCAATCTACGAAGGCGAGACCGTTTACCTCAAGAACTACTACGCCGGTGAGATGCCGCAGACCGTCGGCTCCGTGGGTTTGAAATACAACTCACCGAAATACTGGTGGATCAGCATGAACGCCAACTATTTCGCCGATTACTATCTCGCAGTGAACCCGACAAACCACGTCGCCGACGCTTTCACAGGTCTGTATGAGCAAGACTACCGCACCGACCTGCTTCTCAAGCAGAAGAAGCTCGACAACGCGTTCACACTCGACCTCTACGCCGGTAAGTCGTGGAACTACAAAGGATATTACATCCTTCTCAACCTCAGCGTTAATAACATCTTGAACAACAAGAACATCGTTCTCTACGGTTACGAACAGCTTCGTTCCGACTACGACGATCCTGAGCGTTTCCCTGAGAAATATTCATACCTTTATGGAACTAACTTTTTCTTAAGTTTAACAGTAAGATACTAATTTGAAAGGAGAAAATATCATGAAAAAACTCGCTATATTATTAATAGGTGTAATGCTGGTGTTCGTCTCATGTAAGAAGAACTTAGACCAGCCGGATATTACTTCATTTCCTGAGGATAACGTGTGGTCGGTAGGTCAGATTCTCGACTCGTTGGCCAACGGAGCCTTCACATTCAACCAGGATTCTCAGAAGAACGCCATAGTGAAAGGTTATGTTATCGCTGACGAGACAGGTGGCAACATCTATCGTACCTTCTATCTCAGAGGTGAAGACGGCAAATGTATCGCTGTTTACAGAAAAGGCTCGAGCGAAGGCGGCAGCGACGACTTCAACGTCAAAACCGGCGACCATATCGGTTATAAACTCTATGGATCAATCATCTCGGAATACAGCAAACTTCCGCAGATTCAGGTTCAGGAACACGATGTCAACAAGCTTATCGTGATCTACGAAAGAGGCTGCGACGATAAGGTTCGTCCTATAAGCACCACTATCGAAGATATCAATGCCGGCAAGCATCTTTGCGACCTCGTGAAGATCAGCGACGCGCAATTTGAGCCATATGAAGGCTTGACATACGCCGAGGGTCAGAACAACACAAACAGAAATCTCGTGACTTGCTCTGGCGAGGGTATCATCGTGAGAACCAGTGGATACGCCAGCTTTGCAGCCGAACCGCTTCCAGAAGGAAGAGGAACACTGACGGCTATTGCATCGGTTTACAACACAACATGGCAGATGCTCATCCGTAACACATCGGATGTTAAGATGAATGATGTCAGATGCGGTGGTGGCGGCGATATTATGGAAATGCCTTATAATCAGGTGTTTACATCGTCATTTGGCACTTATACAACCTTCAGCGTGGTCGGCGATCAGGTTTGGACTATCGACTATTCGACAGCTGTGATGAAAGGTAAAGTCGGCAATACTTTCTATGAGAATGAAGACTGGCTGATTTCATCACCGGTGCATATCGCTGATGTAGAGCATGCCAAGGCTGTAGTGAATTATGTCGCACAATATACCGGTCCTGATAAAGACGTGACAGCTCAAATCTCAGCTGATTATGAATATGGCGATGATCCAACCAACGCCAACTGGACAGATCTGAATGTTACATTTGAAAACTCAGCAGGTTGGAACGATTTCTTGGATAAAGAGATTAGTCTTGACGAATACATCGGACAGACGGTGACATTCGCCATTAAGTTCGTGTCGTCGACAACGCAGTCGCGTACCATCGAAATCAAGAGCATCGCTGTCATGGAAGGCGAAGCCGGTGGTGGCGGAGGCGGCACTCTGACAGGCGACGGAACACGCGAAAATCCTTACACCGCGCAGGATGTCATCACGATGAACACACAGACATCTGACGGTAACAAATACTGGGTGAAAGACTATATTGTAGGCTTTGTCGATGCAGATTATGTATATGTGTTTACAAGTGCGGCCGGAGATGTAAAAACAAATATCATCCTGTCGTCGAACGTCGACCCAACAACTGCTGACGAGTGCATCCCGATCCAGTTGCCTGCAGGCGCCGTGCGTGATGGACTTAATCTGGCCGACAATCCAGGCAATTACAAACAGGAGGTGCTCATTTATGGTACCTTGGAGAAATATTTCCAGGTCGCTGCTGTCAAGAACGTGACTTATGCAGAGATCAACGGTAACAGCTATGGTATCGAGCCGGGCGGTGGCGGAACTGAGTATTTCAATCAAACATTGACATCGCAGGCTAGCTTTAACACCTTTACAGCTTACAGCGTTGCAGGCACGCAGGTCTGGCATTTCGATTCAGCCCATGCAAACTACGGTGCACAGATGTCGGGCTTTGAAAACAACACTTCATACGCCAACGAAGACTGGTTCATCAGTCCTGAAATCGATTTGAGCGCAAGTAGCAGTCCTGCCTTGACATTCGAACACACAAGAGGTCCGGCGGGCAGCATCAACGTTGGTGTTAATGAAGGATATTACACTGTTTGGGTGACCAACAATTACGCTGAAGGTCAGAATCCTAACGATGTGCAGTGGATGGAGCTGACGGGTGTGGTTCACGCAACAACAGGCTGGGCTTGGGTTAGCTCGGGCAGGATTACCATTCCGGAGGCATTCAAGACCGCTACATGCCGCATAGCTTTCAAATATCTGAGCATCGACGGCGCATCGGCTACTTGGGAAGTGAGAAATGTTATTATTAGTGAATAAATTATTGATAATCAAAATATTAGAGATATGTTTAAGTCAATAAAAAAATACGGCGTATTAGTTCTTATCGCGATGATCGTGATGACATCGTGCATCGATAAGAACAAGAGGAAGAATAACTATCCGACGCCTAATGTCAATTTTGAACTTCCTGTCGGTCATGTCTACACCATCGACACCTTGCTTTACATGCAGCAGGTTGAAGGCACACATCAGTTTACTGAGGACGCCTCTGTCTATGGTATCGTCACTGATGACGAGACATCGGGAAACCTTTATAAAGCCTCGTTTATCCAGGACGGCGACAAAGCCATCGAGCTCTATATGAAGAGCACCAGCGGTCTGCGTATCGGCGATTCGGTGCGTGTTTACCTGAAAGGCGCTACATTGTCGGAATATAGCGGCACGCCTCAGATTCAGGACCTCGAGCCTAAGAACGTGACCATCCTTGCCAACGGAAAGTTCATCGATCCCGTCGAGATTAACACTTTGCAGATCAACACAAGCTTCAGATGCCGTCTGGTGAAGTTCAACCATGTGGAGTTTGCAGCCGCTGACCGCGTCAATACATATGCTTTGGAAGATGCTTATGGCCAGTACACATTGAACCAATACGATGAAAACTGCATCCTTCAAGATTCAAAAGTCATCGTGAGAACCAGTAACTATGCCAGTTTCGCCAAGAGACAGCTGCCTCAGGGCAATGGCTCTATCATCGGCATTCTTACATATTACAGCACCGGCGATGCATGGCAGTTTACCATCCGCACCATCTCTGAGGTTCAGATGGAGAATGACCCTTGTGAAGCAACACCTGAGCCGCCAGTCCAGCCTACTGGAACAGGCACCGAAAACGATCCGTTTAACATTGTTGCTGGTATTGAACATCAAGGTGAAAACGACATGTGGATCAGAGGTTATATCGTGGGTTCAGCCAATATTTCTAGCGGTTCGATCACAACCGATTCGCAGATCTCATGGGGGCCTGATTTCACCTATAACGAGAATATGACAAACATCATTCTGGCTGATAAAGCCGAAGAGCGCGACATCAACAACTGCGTCGTCGTTTATCTGCCGAGTAATGCCGCGTCAGGCATCCGTGAAATCAACCTGAAAGATCATCCGGAGAATCTGGGTAAGACCTTGAAGGTGCACGGTAACCTGAAGGCTTTCTTGGGTAAATCAGGAATGAAAGATACCAACGAATACACATTAAACTAATTGATTTTTAAGGCATTATGGCTGAAAATTTAGTAATCATCCCTACATATAACGAGAAAGAGAATATCGAGAAGATAATCCGATATGTCTTCAACCTCCCGATGGCATTTGATATTTTGGTCGTAGAGGATAACAGTCCCGACGGCACGGCAGATATTGTGAAAGGTCTGATGAAGGAGTTTCCCGACAGGCTTTTCATCGAGGAGAGGAAAGGCAAGCTCGGTCTCGGCACGGCTTACATCCATGGTTTTAAATGGGCGTTGGAGCGTGATTATCAGTATGTTACGGAGATGGATGCTGACTTTTCGCATAATCCTGACGATCTCATCCGTCTGCACGACGCTTGCGCCAACGGAGCTGACTTAGCGGTTGGTTCGCGTTACAAATGCGGCGTGAACGTCGTGAACTGGCCGATGGGACGAGTGCTGATGTCGTATTACGCCTCCGCCTACGTCCGTTTCGTGACGAGGATGAAGGTGCGCGACACCACGGCAGGTTTTGTGTGTTACACACGTAAGGTGTTGGAAACCATCGACTTCGACAGAATCAAATTCATAGGATACGCCTTCCAGATCGAGATGAAATACACCGCTTGGAAGCTCGGATTCAAGATTGAAGAGGTGTCGATTATCTTCACCGACAGGCGCGAAGGTACTTCGAAGATGTCGGGCGGAATCTTCAGAGAGGCTGTGTTTGGCGTTATTAACCTGAGATGGAGAGGAATGTGGGGCAAGATAAAACCAAGAAAGAAGTGATGGAATATATCATCAAAAACGCGACACTTGTCAACGAGGGAAAGACCACGCTGGCAAGTGTTGTCATAAATGGCGACAAGATCGCACAAATCGTGCCTGGTAAAGACGCGATCAATCGCGTCTCTACAAATGATTGTGTCATTGATGCCGAGGGTTTGTATTTAATTCCAGGAATCATCGATGAGCACGTGCATTTCCGTGAGCCAGGATTGACGCAGAAGGCCGACATTTTTACCGAAAGTCGAGCCGCGGTGGCGGGAGGTGTGACGTCGTTTATGGATATGCCGAACACTAACCCGCAGACCACGACAATCGAGCTTTTGGAGCAGAAATTCGCCACCGCGGCGCAGAAATCGGCGGCTAATTATTCCTTCTATCTCGGCGCGACAAACGACAATATTGAAGAGATCAAGAAGGTCGATCCGAAGAAGGTATGCGGCATCAAGCTGTTTATGGGGTCGAGTACCGGAAACATGCTTGTTAACGAGGACGATGCCTTAGTGCGCCTCTTCAATGAGTCACCATGCCTCATCGCGGCACATTGCGAGGATGAGCAGATAATTCATGAAAACACGGTGTGCGCCAAAGACTTGGCATCGAAAGGCGAAGTCGTGGCAGATGCGGGATTACATCCTTTTATCAGGACAACTGAGGCTTGCTATAAATCGACATCGAAGGCTGTCGATATGGCGACGAGATTCGGGGCCAGGTTGCATATCCTTCATATCTCGACGAAGTCGGAGCTTACGCTGTTTAGAAACGATATCCCGTTGAAAGACAAGAAGATAACAGCCGAGACATGCCCTCATTACCTTACGTTTTGCGATAAGGATTACGACGAGAAAGGTTTCGCCATCAAGTGCAATCCGGCTATAAAGATGGCTTCAGATCGAGAAATATTGCGTAAAGCCATCGTCGACGGACATATCGACACCATCGGCACCGACCACGCACCGCATCTGTGGCATGAGAAGATGACCGACGACTATTTCACGGCAAAATCGGGTTTCCCGTCTGTGCAAAACAGCCTCGATGTGATGCTGAACCTTTATCATCAAGGCTTGATTTCGCTGGAGAAGATAGTAGAATTGATGTGCCATAATCCTGCCATTCTTTATCAGATTAAGGGCAGGGGTTTCATTCGCGAAGGCTATTATGCCGATTTGGCTTTGATAGATTTAAGCAAGGAAAAGACGATTAAAAACGGCGATATGCTGTACAAATGTGGCTGGACGCCTTACGACGGAATGAAGGTGAAATCGCAGGTGACGCATACTTTCGTGAACGGAAAGCTCGTTTATCATGACGGGAAAGTTGAAGACAATATTTTTGGAAAGCCTTTGGAATTTGAACGTTAGAATATGAAAAAACTATTGATAGTCATAATGTTAGCACTTGTTTTTGTCGCTTGTCAGGACAAGCAGGTGCGTCATGTGCAGAAGGTGGCTTATTATTATGCCGAGACTGATCTGCCTTGGGTGATTTATTATTATGATGTAGTCGGAAATGACTCGACATGGGTAGAGGAGAGGTGGTTTCATGAGAACGGAGTGCTCAGTCTGGAGGGTAAAATCGTTGATAATCAGCGTGAGGGCGAGTATAGGGGCTATTATCCTACTGGTGAGTTGATGAGCGTCGGCAGCTTTGTGAAGGGAAAACGCGAAGGCAAGGGCAAGATTTACTTTGAGAACGGCGTGGTCAACATCGAGAACGAGTACCGCGATGGAAAGCCTTATGGAATCTGGACTTATTACGACGAAGAAGGCAACTTTGTCGATGTGAAAGAGTATAAATGATGTTATCGGTCTTTTCTGACGAGAACTACATGCGGCAGGCTTTGGTCGAAGCGCAGGCCGCTGCCGACGCCGACGAGGTGCCGGTGGGTGCCGTCGTGGTTGTCAATGATAAAATCATCGCCCGAGCGCATAACCAGGTGGAGCTGCTCAACGACGTGACGGCGCACGCCGAGATTTTGGCGATCACTGCTGCATGTAACGCCTTGGGTACCAAGTACTTGGACGACTGTACGCTCTACGTCACCTTGGAGCCTTGTGTGATGTGTGCGGGCGCATTGGAGCATTGTCACATGAAGAAGGTGGTCTGGGCGTGCGCCGACCCGAAAAACGGCTTCCAGCGTTTCGGCAACCTGCTTCACCCGAAAACCGAAATAAAAACAGGCATCCTCGAAGAAGAATGCCTGCGGTTGTTGACCGATTTCTTCAAGAAGAAACGGTAGTTTCTCACTTCACCATATCTCTGAAATAACGCATCAGCAGCCTCACGTGGATGCCGACGCCGCCTGCGGTCTTGTATCCGTCGGCCGCCTCGAGATAGGCTGTGCCTGCGATGTCGAAATGCACCCACGGGTAGTCGGTGAAATGCTCCAGGAACTTGCCTGCGGTGATGGCGCCGCCGTATTTTCCGCCTATATTCTTGATGTCGGCAAGGTCCGACTTGATTAGCTCGCCGTATTCCTCAAACATCGGGAACTTCACGAGGCGTTCATAGACGCGCTCGCCCGTTGTCTCGAGCTGTTTGTATATCTCTTCGGCGTCGTGCTCCATCGCCACCGTAGCCACCGGTCCGATTGCATAAGAAGCAGCACCCGTCAGCGTCGCGAAGTCGAACACCATCATAGGGTCGTACTTCTTTGCATAGGCGAGCGCGTCGGCGAGGATTAAGCGACCTTCGGCGTCGGTGTTGAGCACCTCCACCGTGGTGCCGTCGTACATGGTGATGATGTCACCAGTGACACGTGCGTTGCCGTCGATACGGTTATCTGTCGCTGGCACGAGAGCTATCACATGAACCGGGAGCTTGGCCTTAGCCAGGGCGTATATTGTGCATGCCACGGTAGCCGCGCCCGACATGTCGTCTTTCATGTCGTTCATCACAGCCGAAGGCTTGAGGTTGTAGCCGCCGGTGTCGAACACTATGCCTTTGCCCACGAGCACGATAGGTTTCTCGTTGACAGGCTTCTCGGGCTTCCATTCGAGGATGGTGAACGTAGGCTCGTCGATGCTTCCCGCGTTGACGGCAAGAAGTCCGCCCATCTTCAGCGCCTCAATCTTCTTCTTATTGAGAATCTCAGCCTCGCCGCCTACCGAGCGTACCTTTTCGCTTATAAACTCCGCAAGCTTCTCGGCGTTGAGATGATTCTCAGGCTCGTTCACGAGGTCGCGTGCCATCAAGGTAGCTTCGACGGTGATATTGAGCTTCTCGACGCAGTCGTCGCGTGCCGTTCCTTCAAGGAAATAGATGGTTTTCAAGGTGTTAGCCTTGGCGTCGGTCTTGTATTTCTTAAACTCGTAGTTGGCGAGCATCATACCCTCGGCGCAACCCATCTTCACGCAACGTTTCTCACCGAAGTTTTGGATCAAAACATCCTCAAACTTATTGGCATTCAACCATTTACAAATGGCGGCGCCTTTCTTGCGGCACTTCTCCATAAATTTGTATTCCTCTTCGGTGGTGTCGACGAAGAAAATATGGTAACACTCTGTGTATCTGTTGATTACGACGGTTTTATCCTTGTCGTCATCGTAACGTTTCCTAACATAATCGGCTTCCTCCTTGCGAAGTCCGATCTTCTCGATCTGCTCTGCCGACTCCAAAATGAAGACCTTCGCAGAGACTTTGTCGTCGTTTCTGAATTTTAATGTTGTCATGATAAAAATCCCTCCAGTACCCGCATTGTTTTTTCTGTTGCACCGATTTTACCTGCGACGTAATCGTGGCAAATCTTCGATGCTTTCTCGTAAAAAGCATCGTCATTGATGAACCTGTAGAACATATTCTCCAGCTCATGTTGGTTGTTGATGACGAAGGCGCCTTTCAGTTTCACGAGGTCGACGGCCTCTTCAAACGAATGGTATTTCGGACCGAATATCACCGGGACATCGTAGACGATAGCTTCCTGAATGTTGTGGATGCCGTCGTAGAAACCTGCGCCGATATACGCGAAGCGGGCGTATCTGTAAATCTTTGATAAAATTCCTATCTTGTTGATTACCAATGTTTTAGATTGATTTTTAGGATCAAAATTTGTATACAACTGATAATCGTGAAGATGCGATTCGATCTGCTTGATGTGCGAGTCGGAGATGTCGTGCGGCACCATGATGAAGCAGTAATCGGCAGGCATGGTCTCGATGAAGTTGTAAAGCAGTCGTTCGTCCGACGGCCAGCTGCTGCCTGCTATGATGCATTTTCTTTCGCCTATAAACTCTTCGATATCCGGGAAACGCTGTGCCTGCTGGGCAATCTCGTATACGCGGTCGAAACGTGTGTCGCCGGCCACTGTGAGGTTTTCCATACCCATCTGATGAAGCAGGTCGAGGGTTTCTTTATTCTGAGTAAAGAAATATTTTACCTTATAAAAATGATTTCTGAACCATCTGCCCCAAGGCTTGAAGAAATACTGTTTCGGGCGCAGCACCGTGGAGATGTAAAACAGAGGTATGTGCCTGTCTTTCAACACTTTAATATGGTTAAACCAGAACTCATATTTCACAAAAATGGCTGCTTTAAGCTTGAAATTGGCGGTCAGTCGTTTCGCGTTGCGGACGGTGTCGATAGGCATGTAAGCCACCATGTCGGCAAGCGGGAAGTCCTTTTTAATCTCATATCCTGAAGGGGAGAAGAAGGTGAGAAGGAGCTTATACTGAGGATATTCTTTTTTCAAGGCCTCGATGATCGGCAAACCCTGCTCAAACTCGCCGAGTGACGACACGTGCACCCAGATCCATTGGTCATTGGGGTTAGGCGATTTGAACCGGTCCCATTGGTTTTTGCGGCCTTCGCACCATAATTTAGCTTTTTTATTACCGAAAAATGCCGCTAAATGAATAAGGACGCTATAGCAGCAGATGAAAAAAGTATAAAGTAATCTCATAATCAATTGTAATAATACTCCGCAGGTTTACGCTTGTAAGTCGGGATGTAGATGGCGGCTCTGATGCCGATATACTGGTCGATGTAGTGGTTGGTGTCTTTCTTCATAAGGTTGAAGTCCCACTTACGCAGCGATTTGGTGTAAGCTTGAGTAAATTCAAGCGAAAGCGAGAAGTTAAAGATTCTCGAGTTGCTTAAAAACAGGTATCCTATCTCGCCCGACCATGCGAAGCCGCCGCGCATCCTGTCGTAGCCGTAAAGGTAGTCGTCAGCTAACGCCGGTGGTGGTGATGCATACGAGCCGAATTCTGTCCTGATCCTGTTGAAAAGGTAGCCTATGCCGCCGCTCACGAAGAAACCGCAGTTGGGATTCGGCGACAACACTGGGAAAATCTTACCTGCCTTCAGCTGGAAATGCGCGCCTCTCTCAAACAAGGCGTAGCTTCCGTAGATGCCGTCGCCAGTGATGATCTCGCCGTTGTTATCCAAAATATCGCCGAAAAGCTCCTCGCGGGTGATGTTTACCTTATTTCCTGAAATGAAATTGCCGTTGAAGCTGAACATCCAGTTGTTGTCGGTCTTATAACACACGCTTCCGCCGATGGAATTGTTGTTTTTATATAAAACTTTAGTGTCTTGTCCGGGAAACTGATATGCGTAGGTCGCTTGGAACATCCAAGTTGAGATTTTCTCGCGTTTGATGTCGTATTGAGCCTTTATTACAAAAGGTGTAAAGGCTAACAAAATGAGTATCAAGGTTTTACACCTCATGGTTAAAATTATTATCGCTTTGCAAATATACTAAACGTTTTGGAATTGCGTTTATTATTTTAAGAAAAATGTTTATTGATTTAAAAATAAGTAGTATCTTTGCATTTTAATAACAGTTAAAAATTGATGTTATGAAAAAGAATTTATTTACAATCACATTGATTCTCAGTGGGTTATTGTTCTTAAATATGTCATGCAAACGTGATCCGGAACCGGATCCGGAGCCGACTCCCAATCCTATCCATATTGTCCCGCCAGGAGAAGGTGGTACATTGCCGTCAGTGATTATTCCTGACTCGTTGGTAGGTCCTATTGAAGATTATTTCACAGTGTATGAAGGACTTACACCTCCTTCATTTGATGGTCAGTTTGTGTCGCATCCGCATATGCTGCTTCATTCTACTTTTGAAGATGACACCATCACTGTGTTTAACGACCGTTACATTGCTTTCTTTGTGAACGGCGATAGGGTCGATTTCTACGGGAAACAGTGGGACGACGAAGAAAATGCATATTACGAGGAGGCTTACAGAAATCTGTATGTCATCGGTACTGGCGAGGGTTTCTGCACATATTACTACACAGATGGTTATCCGAATGGTATGTATGCCAAGCAGTCGACCGTCTTCAGCGGAAAATGGAACGCGGCATACGGCGGATTGAAAGATTTCCAGGTGGCAGTGATCTTGTTGGAGACCAGTGGCAACCCTAACCTCGCACCGGCGGGCTCATTCCGCGTGTTGGGCGATGGCGAAGGACTGGCACGTGATACTACATGGTTCTCAGGTAAAGATGCCTCTTTTGGCACTGTCAAAGTGTCCGACGAAGACGCATTCCGTATGTTTAGAGTGAGATAAAATGTCCGACGAGCAGCTGATTTCACAAGCAGTTTTAAAGAATGGAATAAAGATAATTCACCGGCACCGCGCTGGTGAATTGTCGCATTTAGCCTTGATGGTGAATGCGGGGATGCGCGATGAGAAGGAAGACGAGAACGGTCTGGCGCATTTTATCGAACACCTAGTGTTTAAAGGCACAAAGCGACGCAAGGCCTATCATATTTTGAGCTGTCTCGAGAATGTCGGAGGCGAGCTCAACGCCTTCACGACCAAGGAAGAGACGTGCATCCACGCCTCGTTCCTGAAAGAGCATATCGACAAGGCAATGGATCTCTTTGCCGATGTCATCTTCAACAGCACCTTCCCGGAAAACGAGATGGAGAAGGAAAAAGAGGTGATTTTGGATGAGATCAATTCCTACCGCGACACTCCGGCCGACGAGATTTTCGATGAGTTTGAAAACCTGCTTTACCGCGGGCATCAGCTCGGACGTAACATATTGGGTACCACCGACTTAGTTGAGAATTATACCCGTGCCGACATAGTGAAGTTCCGCAATCAGCATTATGCTCCCGACAGGATGGTGCTGGCATGTATCGGTAACATCTCTTTTGAAGCGTTTTTGAAGCTTGCAAATAAGTATTTCGCTGATTATCAAGGCAATGCGTTGCCATTGGAACGTGTCCCGTTTATCGAAAACAAGCCTGCCAAGCGTGTCGAAGTGCGTCAAAACCACCTTACACATATCATCATGGGCGGTTTGGCATATAAATATACCGACGAGCGTAAGCTTAAGCTTATCTTTTTGAATAACATCCTTGGCGGACCGGGTATGAACACGCGTCTTAACCTTAATATCCGTGAAAAATACGGCTTCGCCTATACCATCGAGTCGCAATACAATGCCTATTCCGACACTGGTAACTATACCATCTACATGGGTGTCGATCCGCACTCACAAAATCGTTCTATCGAATTGGTGTTCAAGGAGTTAAATAAGCTGATGACGCAACGCTTGGGCACTTTGCAGCTATCCAATGCGAAGAAACAGCTCATCGGGCAGGTGGCATTGAGCAACGAGTCGGGGATGAACGACCTGCTGAGCATGGTGAGGGCTGGATTTTTCGAGGAGCATATCGAGACTTTGCCCGAGACTATCGCCAAGTTGGAAAAGATTACGTCGAGCGACTTGCTTGAAATCGCCAACGACATCTACGATAAAAATAAAGTTAACCTTTTGATTTTCAAGAATCAGGACGACTAAAACTCCTTCTTACGGAGTTCGAAGTTAGAGCCGAGGTAATGGCTGCGCACCACAGGGTCGCTCGCCAGCTCTTCTGGCGTGCCCGATTTCAGCAGCTGACCTTCAAACACCAGGTAAGCGCGGTCGGTAATCGACAGCGTCTCGTTGGCGTTGTGGTCGGTGATGAGCACTCCAATGTTTTTCGTCTTGAGCTTTGCCACCACGCGCTGGATGTCTTCCACGGCGATAGGGTCGACGCCCGCGAAAGGCTCGTCGAGGAGGATGAACTTAGGGTCTATTGCCAGTGCACGTGCTATCTCGCAACGACGGCGCTCGCCGCCTGACAGCTGAATGCCCTTGCTTTTACGGATATGTTGCAAACCGAACTCATCGAGCAGCGACTCGAGCTTCGCCTTACGTTGCTCGTTGGTCATGTCTTTCTTAAACTGCATCACCGAGTAGATGTTGTCTTCGACCGACATCTGGCGGAACACCGATGCTTCCTGGGCGAGGTAGCCGATGCCGAGCTGAGCGCGTTTGTACATCGGGAACTTAGTAATCTCGTCATTATCAAGGTAAACGTGACCCGAGAAAGGCTTGATGAGTCCCACAATCATGTAGAAAGTGGTGGTCTTGCCGGCGCCGTTAGGGCCGAGCAGACCGACGATCTCACCTTGGTTGACCTCGATGCTGACGCCTTTAACAACGGTGCGTTGCTTGTATTTCTTGACTAAAGTATCGGTTCTGAGTAACATTATATAATTCCTTCCTTGATAATATCGTGAATATGAATCATGCCGACGTATCTGCCGTCTTCCATCACCGGAAGCACAGATATCTCCTTGCTCTGCATCACGTTGAGCGCGTCGGCGACGTGTGCCGATTTCTCAATGGTGGTAGGGCTTTTTGTCATGATCTCCTTGACATGCACCGCCTCGATGTTAGGGTGTTTCATCAGCATGCGGCGGAGGTCGCCGTCGGTGACGATGCCCACGAGCTTGTCGTTGTCGATCACGGCGGCGGCACCGAGCATCTTCTGCGAGATCTCAATGATGGCCTGCGTCATGATGTCGTCGGGTTTCACCATAGGCAGTCCGTTCTTGAAGCACACGTCGCCGACGGTGAGGTAGAGACGTTTGCCGAGAGCGCCACCCGGATGGAACTTCGCGAAGTCTTCGGCCGTGAAGCCGCGCATCTTAAGCAAGGCTACTGCTATGGCGTCGCCCATCACGAGCTGTGCCGTGGTGCTGCTGGTAGGAGCGAGGTTGTTAGGACAGGCCTCGCGCGGCACGGTGGTGTCGAGCACGAAGTCGGCCTGACTAGCCAGATATGATGCTTTGTTGCCCACGATGGCAACGAGTTTGTTTTTCCTGATCTTAATCAACGGTATCAACACCTTGATTTCAGGGGTCTCACCGCTCTTCGACACGATAACGACCACGTCGTCGTCGCGGATGATGCCCAGGTCGCCGTGGATGGCGTCGGCAGCATGCATAAACACCGCTGTAGTGCCCGTAGAGTTGAGCGTGGCGACGATTTTTTGCGCTATATTTGCACTTTTTCCTATGCCGGAAACGATAACGTTGCCTTTCGAATTATAGATTAATTCGACCACTTTTTCGAAATCATCGGTAAGAAGTGACTTCAATCCTAATATCGAACTCGCTTCATTATCAATGACTTGCAGTGCAATTTCGCGTATTTTTTCCATCTTTGAAAAATTTTTTATTTTTTTCTTGCTTTATTAAAATGAAAAGTTATAACTTTGTAAAAATAACGATGCAAAGATAAGGATATTTTTTAAATGCATTAACTATGGCAAAAATTGATGAAAAAAGTTTGCATGATTTACTGAAGAATGTCTTCGGATTTGACCAGTTCAAAGGCAATCAGAAGGCCATCATCAAAAGCATCCTCGCGGGAAACAACACTTTCGTGCTGATGCCGACGGGTGGCGGTAAGTCATTGTGCTACCAACTGCCGGCCTTGATGAGCGAAGGCACGACGATTGTGGTTTCACCTCTTATTGCCTTGATGAAGAACCAGGTCGACATGATCCGTAACTTCGGCGCCGACACTGGCATCGCCCATGTGATGAATTCTTCGTTGTCGAAAGCCGAGCTGATGCAGGTGAGGGAAGACCTTGTAAGCAAGAAGACCAAGCTTCTTTACGTGGCTCCTGAGTCGCTGACGAAAGAAGAGACGCTTGAATTTTTGCGCGGCCTCGATATCGCTTTCTTTGCCATTGATGAGGCACATTGTATCTCCGAATGGGGCCACGACTTCCGTCCGGAATACCGCCGTCTGCGCCCTATCATCAACGCAATCAACCCGAAGCTGCCGATAATCGCTCTGACAGCAACGGCGACGGTGAAGGTTCAGCAGGATATCATGAAAAACCTCGAGATTCAAGATGCCAAGATCTTCAAATCGTCGTTCGACCGCCCGAATCTTTATTACGAAGTAAGGCCGAAGACGAAAGATGTGGTCAAGGACATCATAAAATATATCAAAGCCAACCCGGGAAAATCGGGTATCGTCTACACTTTGAGCCGTAAGAAAGTGGAGGAACTCGCTGAGACTCTGCAAGTTAACGGCATCAAGGCGTTGCCATACCATGCCGGTTTGGACAGCCAGACACGTCGCGAGAACCAGGATAAATTCCTGATGGAAGAGGTGGACGTCATAGTGGCTACCATCGCCTTTGGAATGGGCATCGACAAACCCGACATCCGTTTCGTGATTCACCACGACATCCCGAAGAGCCTCGAAGGTTACTATCAGGAGACTGGTCGTGCGGGTCGTGACGGCGGCGAAGGCAACTGCATCGCTTTCTACGACTACGAAGACATACATAAACTCGAGAAGTTTAACAAAGGAAAGAACGTTGCGGAGCAGGAGATTGCACGCGAACTGCTCAACGAGACCGTGACTTACGCCGAATCGCCGGTGTGCCGTCATAAGCTGCTGCTGCATTACTTTGGCGAGGAATACGACAAGGAAAACTGCGGTGCTTGCGACAACTGCTTGAATCCTAAGGTTCGTTTTGACGGACAGGAAGATATTAAGCTTGTGATTGAAGCGGTTTTGGCGACTAAGCAGCTGTTTAAGACCAAGCATATCTCCGAACTCCTTGCAGGTAAAGAGACTGGCGACATCAAGACAGCGAAGCACGATACCAACGAATACTTCGGTGCAGGCGACGATCATGATGAGAAATATTGGACTTCGATAATTCGTCAGGCTTTGGTTAACAAATTGTTAGTCAAGGATATAGACAACTACGGAATTCTTAAGGTGCCGAAAGAAGGCAAGGATTTCGTGAAGAAACCTTACACTGTGATGGTGGCCATGGACCACGACTACGACAAGGGTGATGAAGACGAATTCGATGAGGAAAGAGTGGCGCTTTCGAAGGACTCAGGTACCGACAAGACATTGTTCTCGATGCTGAAAGATCTTCGTAAGACCATCGCTAAGAAGAAAAACCTTCCGCCGTTTGTCATCTTCCAGGATCCTTCGTTGGAGGATATGGCTATCCAGTATCCTATCACGATGGAAGAGCTGACGCAGATTGCTGGCGTGGGCGCAGGAAAGGCGCAGAAGTTCGGTCAGCCGTTTATCGACCTCATCAAAGATTACGTCGAAGAGAACGAGATTACTCGTCCGAACGATATGGTGGTGAAGTCGGTGGTCAACAAATCGGCTTTGAAAATCAGTATCATTCAGAATATTGATAAGGAAATTCCGCTTGAAGATATCGCATATTCGAAGAACCTCGAATTTGATGAGCTTTTGACCGAAATTGAGAGCATTGTAGCAAGCGGAACGCATCTCGACATCAGTTATTATACCCGCGACAACATCGACCAATATCATCAGGAGGATATTATTCAGTATTTCAAAGAGGCGGAGTCCGATGACCTTGAGACGGCGATGAAGACCCTCGGTGAAAACGAATACGAAGAGGAAGAAGTGCGACTGATGAGGATTCAATTCCTGTCTGAAGTTGGAAACTAATGAAAAAATTATTGTTTTTATTATTTGTCATTTGTCTTTTCTTCAGCTGCAGCAGCGAGAAGAAAAAACAAGCTCCTACTGTGCTGTTGAGTGAGACCGAGATGGTTGACGTCCTCACCGACGTGCAGGTCATGGAGGCGGCGATAGCATACAAGAAAAACATTAATCAGCCTACGGAATACCTCAAAACCAGAGGCTACGACACCATTTTCGCGCATTATGGCATCACCGATTCGATTTTCAAGGTGAATATGGTTTATTACTATGACCTTGAGCCTCTGACACTTATCAGAATCTACGACTCAGTGGAGTCGCGACTGGCAAGGATGAAAAATTAGTGGAAGTGTTCGTAAACTATCTTAGCTTTAGCAGGTCCGATTATCTCGCTAAGTCGTTGTAAATCAGCAGATTTAATATTTTTTACAGATTTCAGTTCGAGAAGCAGTTTCTCGGCCGTGGTCTTTCCTATGCCTTTTATTTCGCTAAGTTCGGAATGTACGAAGCCTTTTTCAAACTTCTTGCGGTGGAAGCTTATTGCGAAGCGGTGCACCTCTTCCTGAATCTGCGAAAGCAGGTGGAACGCGCTGGAGTTGGGCTTCAGCTGCACTGTGCGTGGCGGGAACCCGAACAGAAGCTCGTTGGTGCGGTGCCGGTCGTTCTTGGCCAGTCCCGCGATGGGGATTTCGATATGTAATTCATCCTCAACGACTTGGCGCACGACTTCCATCTGACCTTTGCCTCCGTCGGTGATGATGAGGTTTGGCAGTTCTTTGCCTTCCTCGATGAGACGCGAATACCGGCGCCGCACCACCTCGCGCATCGAGGCGTAGTCGTCGGGACCTTCCACCGTCTTGATGTTGAAATGACGGTATCCCGACTTGTTCGGCTTGCCGTTGACGAACTGTACCATGCCCGCCACCGCGTAGTCACCTTGGAAGTTGGAGTTATCGAAACACTCAATGATTACTGGCAGTTCAGAGAGATGTAAGTCTTTCTGTAATTCCGCCAAGATACGTTTTGAGTGACGCTCCGGGTCGACGAGGGAGCGTAGCTTCTCGGTCTCGAAACGATATTGCTTGGCGTTGCGCGTCGAAAGGGCCAGAATCTCGAATTTCTCACCTTTCTTCGGGATGGTGAACTTCACGTTTTCGAGCTCCATGTCGAGTTTCATCGGCACGATTATTTCGCGGACAGAACTCTCAAAACGCTGACGTAACTCAATGATTGCCAACGACAAAAGTTCTTCTGGCGTTTCTTCCAGCTTACGTTTCATCTCAATGGAGAACGACTGTATTATCGCTCCTTGGATGATACGCATGTAGTTGACGTAGAACGAGTTATCGGCGTCGTCGAAGGAATAAACCTCCATGTCGTGGAGCGTGTTGCTGCTCACTATGCTGCGCGCATGGTAGTTTTCAAGAAGATCGTATTTCTGTTTGATGAGCTGAGCCTGCTCGAATTCGAGGCGTGAGGCATGGTCCATCATCTGTGCTTTCAAGTCTTTCAAAACTCCGGAGATATTGCCTTTTATAACTTCTTTAACATTGAAAATCATAGAGTTATAATCTTCTTCGGAGATGAGATTGGCACATGGAGCCTTGCAGTTACCGATATGATATTCGAGACACGGACGGTTAAGCATATGCTTGCAGGTACGCAGCGGATAGACCTGTTTCAGTATGTCGAGCAGAGTTCGTGCTGTCATCACCGAAGGGTAGGGGCCGTAGTAAACCGAGCCGTCGTTGACCTTTTTTCTCGTCAGGAAGATTCGCGGGAAACGCTCGTTTTTAATGCAGATCCAAGGATATGTCTTGTCGTCCTTGAGCATGATGTTGTAGCGCGGCTTGTACTGCTTGATGAAGTTGTTTTCGAGCAGAAACGCCTCGGCCTCGCTGCCAACGACAGTAAATCTGATGTCGGCGATTTTGCTGACTAAAAGTCGCGTCTTTCCGGCCTGTTCCTTATTGAAATAGCTTGATACTCTGCGTTTTAGGTTCTTCGCCTTGCCGACATAGATAATCTCGCCAGACTCGTCGAAGTACTGGTAGACCCCCGGTGATGTCGGGATGGTCTTTAATATCGAGGTTATTCTGTCGGAAGCCATTTAAAAATGCTTAAACCCTTGAGCTTCAATCGGAACCTGATGATTATCAGGTGTTAAGAGGTTGGCTTGTCCTTCGTCGGCGGTCATGTAGCCGATGATGCGGACGTCGTCCAAATCCTTCACTTTCTCGTAGTCGCTTTGCGCGATGGTGAACAGCAGTTCGTAGTCTTCACCGCCGTTGAGCGCCGCGATGCTTGGCACGATGTTGAAATCCTTCGCTGTCTGTATCGTCTTCTGGTTCATCGGGATACGGTCTTCGTAAACCATGCATCCCACCTTCGACTCCTTGCAGATATGCAAAACTTCTGAAGCCAGACCGTCGGAGATGTCGATCATCGATGTCGGTTTCACCTTGATTTCCTTGAGTTTTTCGATGATGTCGCGACGAGCCTCAGGTTTCAGCTGGCGTTCAAGAATGTAATCGTATCCGGCAAACTCGGGCTGCATATTCGGATCGGCCATGAATGCTGCTTTTTCTCTTTCGAGAATCAGAAGTCCCGTATAAGCGGCGCCAAGATTGCCACTCACACACAGAAGGTCATTCGGTTTGGCGCCGCTTCGATACACGATATCTTCTTTTTTCGCTTTACCAATCACCGTTACCGAGATGAAAAGTCCTGATTTTGAAGCAGTTGTGTCGCCACCGACGAGGTCCACGTGATAGCGGTCGCAGGCCAGACGGATGCCGCGGTAAATCTCTTCAATTGCCTCGACGGAATATTTGCTGCTGATGCCGAGTCCGACCACGATTTGCGTCGGGGTGCCGTTCATGGCGTAGATGTCGGAGAAGTTGACGACAGCGGCTTTGTAGCCGAGATGTTTCAGCGGGCAATACGTCATGTCGAAGTGTACTCCTTCGCAGAGAATGTCAACGGAGACAAGCGTTTGCTCGTCTTTATGGTCGATAACGGCTGCGTCGTCGCCGACGGCTTTCATCGTTGATTCGTTGTAAATCTTGACATTCTTGACGAGCTTGTCGATGAGCGCGAATTCGCCAAGTTCAGAGAGATTAGTGATAGTTTCCTGTGCCATATTATTAAAATAAAAGCCCCAACTTTTTAGCTGGAGCTTGATTTTGTGCTCCCACTAGGACTTGAACCTAGGACCAACTGATTATGAGTCAGCTACTCTAACCGACTGAGCTATAGGAGCTGGAAAAATTTCCGGCTGCAAAATTACAAAAAATTGTAATACAGCCAACAAAAACTTTATTTTTTAATGACTCGCCTTGTGAAGGTGCCGTCGATAGTTTTTATCTTCAAGAGATAAGCTCCGCTATCAAAATCGCTAAAATCAATAACTGCTTCATTATCAGTTGTTTGTGACGATTTTATCAGTCTTCCGTCGTAAGAATACATGTCGTATCCTGTCATGTTTTCGCATTCTAGATGCAGCACATCGTTGACAGGATTCGGATACAAAACCACATCCGCTGCGTATTCCTCGTCAACACCGATATCGCCGTCGCCTTCAATCTGAATCTCAAGGAGATAAGTGCCTGTCATGCCGCTGAAACAAGGGTTCACGACGAAGTAGATGGTGCCTCCTTCAAAGGTGATATGGCCATTCATCACGTCGTTGATCGACTCGGAATAGTTTACACCGTCAGTCGAGTAAGCAAAGATGGCGTCGACGGTGTAAGCCTGGCCGTTGCCGCTGTTGTTCTCGTCGTGGATGCGCGGGCTGATGGTGTAGTGATAGCCTGTCGGCAACTCGACCTTGTAATAGTCGATGTCGTTGCCCACATGGATGTTTGAGCCTGTTGACCTCACCGTTGTCTGGTGGTTATTCCACACACCCAGCGGCAACGGCCAGGCGGTGGCTTGAGTGTTGTTGCTCTCATATTTGTCGGCACCCTCCGACTGAGCCTCCACTACCACCTTCGAAGGGTTCTGGTGATAAGTAGCTCCGACGAGCGACCATGTGCTCGAGCCTTCAGCCCTATAAGTGATCTTCAGGTGGTATGTCCCAGGCTCTGCCAAAATCTCCCCGGTGAAATTTGCACCGTTGGTGTAATGGTAGTTAGGCCCCATGCCGCTGACATTTTTTACGCCGACATCCTGTACTGTCACACCTTCCAGATTGGCGAGACTTACCTTAAACTGCCCGTTAAACGTGGCGGCGCCGGTGTTTTTGATGTCGACATTGATGGTGGCGACGCGGCCTTGTATCAGTCGTCCGTTGTTGTTGGTGATGTTGATGTCGGAATATGTCTCCAGATCGGCCGAGTGAACGACGCTGAAGCTGGCGTTGTTGCTGCCATCGACGATGGTCCATTCGCCATTGGCGGTCTTATAAAACACCTTGACGTAGTACTGTCCGGGGAGATACAACGGACTCGTCGTCGCAAACTCGAAATTCTTGTCGCTGCTGGTGTTGATGCTGGCCGAGCTGCTGCCGATGAAACTCACGAAGTTGCCGTCGGCGTCGAAAGCCTCGGCTCCGACATATCCGTTGAAGTTGCTGTTGGTGTAGTTTGCAATCCTGAAACTCACCCTAATCTCCGCGCCGTATTGTATCTGACTGTTGACGTTAATGCCAGAGTATAGCTGTATGGTGTTGGCTGTTCCTGGTCCGGGCTGACTGCCGTCGGGCTCCAGGTTGAATATGGCCTGCTGGTTGCTGGTGAAGCTGTACGAGCCGCCACCGGCGCCGCCACTGCCAGGATTTAAAGCCGAAAGCGAGAAATAGCCGTCGTTCTGACCGCTCCAGCCCCAGTTGAAATGAAACTTGTCGTTGTTGTCGTAGCCGTCGCACACAAAACAGTGTCCGCCGTTGCCGAAACCAGCGTAAATCAAAGGCCTGCGGGCGTCTAACTCGGCTCGCACCATGCTCATCCAAGTGCTGGCATTGTAGTCGTCTTTCATTTCGCCATGCGCTGTCGACTTATAGCCGAAATAATGTTTCAAAGCATATTCCGCACAGTGCTCGCCGTTGGTGTAGCTCGATATTACATAAGCGCCGCTGCCGCCTGTTGCACCCACACCGTAATCCATCTCGACACTCACGCCCATATGATACATCAGCGTGGCGACAGCGTTGACCTGTGTCGAACTGCTTGAAGCCGTCAACTCAACCGGCATATTGCTCCAGTCGTAGTGCGTAGCACCAAAATTGGCATATAAGCTTCCATACGAACTTGTTGAGTATGAATGACTTCCAGTTCCTATGGCTGGATGATTGTAATACTTCACAACCTGTGCCATGGCAGTCGCCACACAACCAGTCACGGTGCGCTGACCGTAGAAGTAATTGTAGGGACAAAGATTATTATAATAGGGATCCTGATCCCAACGTGTCGTCACCAACGGATTGACAGCATTCCCGCCTTTTTCGGTTACGATGCCGGCTGTCAACTCATTCCATTGCTGTGTATTTTCTTCTGTAACAAATTCATTATCAATAATATATTGAATCTCAGAACTGATGCCTACAAGCCAATCCTCGATATTCTCAGGCATGTTTTCCATAACAAAACTGCCTGTTTCCGAATATCCTAAAATAGGAGTAGAGCGGTCGTCGTCAGCCACAATCACCCATCCTTGACCATCATTCAGATTAAAAATGTAAAAATGCTGATTTTCAACGCTTCTATCAGTGATTTGGGTCAGCTCGACAGTCGTTTTATCCTTCATCATAAAGTTTTTACCCACCTGACGAGCCTTGTCGGCGCTGATATGTTCAGCTAAGGCCGTAATCTGCGAAAGTACAGTAATTGCTACTAAAAGCAAAAATCTTACACTTTTCATACGCTTAATTTTTGATATGCAAATATACAAATTTACTTGTAAAAAGCCTCTATTTTATCTAAAATTTCAATGACTTCAGCCACCGACATCACTTCCATCAGTTTCATTTTGAATTGCTTGAAGTTAGGGAATCCCTTGAAATACAAGCCCCAATGCTTGCGCATCTCGATGACGGCGTAGTGTTCGTCTTTATAATTTAACGAATCGTTGAGATGCATTTTTGCGACTTTTACACGCTCTTCGACTGAAGGTTTCTCATCTTCGATTCCTTTTTCGAGATAATCGTGAATTTCCTTGAAAATCCAAGGGTTTCCGTAGGTTGCGCGACCAATCATGAGGCCGTCTACGCCAAAGGTATCCTTGAAATGTTTCGCTGATTTGCCGTCTACCACGTCGCCGTTGCCGATGATAGGAATCGTCATGCGAGGGTTGTTTTTCACTGCTCCGATGAGCCTCCAGTCGGCCGGCTCGCCCCATTTGGTGGTACGGAGTCGTCCGTGGATGGTAAGCGCCTGAATGCCAACGTCTTGAAGTCTCTCGGCGATTTCAACGATGTCTTTATGCTCGCTGTCGTAGCCCAATCGTGTCTTCACCGTGACGGGTGTTTTCACTGCTTTCACCACCGCTTCAGTAATAGCAACCATCTTCGGGATGTCGTTCATGATGCCAGAACCTGCGCCTTTCGATGCCACTTTTTTCACAGGGCATCCGAAGTTGATGTCGATTATGTCGGGATTATATCTTTCGGCATATTGCGCTGCCTCAACCATGGGCTGAACGGCATTTCCGAAGATTTGCACTCCAAACGGCTGCTCGCTTTCAGTATAACGTAACTTGTTGATACTCTTGACTGCATCGCGAATCAGTCCATCCGACGAGATGAACTCTGAATAGACGATGTCGGCGCCGTACATCTTGCAAACATGCCTAAACGGCGGGTCGGTGACGCCTTCCATCGGTGCCAAAAGTAACGGATAATGCTCAAATTCCAAATTCGCGATTTTCATGCTGCAAATATACAAAAAAATCCGTACTTTTGCCATCGTGAAAGAAAACCCGATTTCATATTATAAAGACGACGTTCGAATCTCGCAACTCGTTGATTATCTTAATGATAAGAAAAGCGTGTTTTGCAAGGGGATAGTGGGCTCGGCAAAGGCTTTTGCTGTTGCAAGCGCTTTTGAGAAGCTTGGCGGACAGCATTTTGTGGTATGTCCCGACAAGGAGAGCGCGGCGTATTTCTACAACGACCTCGAGAATATCTTCGGCGAACGTGAGCAGGACTACGCCAAGAAGATGATACTGTTCTATCCGACATCGTACAAACGTCCGTATGAGCCGGAGAAGCCTGACAATACCTATATCTTATCGCGAACCGAGGTTTTGCAAAGGGTTTCGACATCAGAACGCAAGACGATAATCGTTTCTTACCCTGAAGCGTTAAGTGAAAAGATTGTCACTCGTAAGATATTGAGTAAGAATACATTAAAGCTTGCAGTAGGCGAGAAGGTCGATATGGATTTCATCACCGACACCTTGCTGGAATATAACTTCGAGCATGTCGATTTCGTGGTTGAGCCTGGTCAATTCGCCATCCGCGGCGGCATCGTCGATGTGTTTTCTTTCGCTAACGACTACCCGTATCGTATCGTTTTTGATTTTGACGAAGTGGAGTCGATTCGCTCGTTCAATCCTGTCGACCAGCTCTCGATTGAGAAGCTGCAACGCATAGTTTTGTTGCCGAATCTTCAGGATCACAACCTTTCGGAAGAACGTGAGACGATATTCCAATATCTTCAGAATCAGACGGTTATGTGGCTTGACGAGACCGATTTCCTGAAAGAAAGAATAGATGCCGAATACAAAAAAGCTGTCGATGCCTACGAATCTTCCGAAGAAAATGAGAACCTGAAATCACCCGAGACTTTATTCGCGCAAAGCGATGAACTTTTGACGCAACTCGATGAGTTTAAATCGGTTGCCTTCGAGACATATTCCGATTCGGTGGGGAAGGAGATTGTGGAGTTCAACATTACCAGTCAGCCTGTGTTCAACAAGAACTTCGAGATGTTGCAAAGCACCATTAACTCGTTGAAAGACAGAGACTACCGCATTCTTTTCTTCTCCGAAAGCAAGCGTCAGCTCGAGCGAATTCAGAGCATTTTGAACGATTTGCAGCAGAAGGACGAGTCTAACCACGACTTCACACCTATTTTGTATTCGATTCAGGCGGGATTTGTCGACAACGACCAGAAACTCTGTTGTTTCACCGACCATCAGATCTTTGAACGTTACCACCGCTTCCATCTCCGTGAAGGTTTTGCAAGCAGTCAGGCATTGACAATCAAAGAGTTATATGATTTGAAACCTGGCGATTACGTTACTCATATCGACCATGGTATCGGACGTTTCGACGGTCTGGAAATCATCGACCATAACGGAAAACAGCAGGAAGCGCTGCGTTTGATTTATCAAAATGGAGATTTGCTTTACGTGAGCATCCATTCGCTGCATAGAATCTCGAAATATTCAAGCAAAGACGGGGCGGAGCCATCGTTGAGTAAACTCGGCTCGAATGCCTGGAACAAACTGAAAGCGCGCACCAAGAGCAAAGTGAAAGACATCGCGCGCGAGCTCATTAAACTGTACGCTGAGCGTAAGAACTCGCAGGGGTTCCAGTTCATGCCCGACACCTACCTGCAGACCGAATTGGAGGCGTCGTTCATGTATGAGGACACTCCCGACCAACTGAAAGCGACCATCGACGTGAAACGCGATATGGAGAAGGAATCGCCTATGGACCGTCTGGTGTGTGGCGACGTGGGATTCGGCAAGACGGAAGTTGCCATCCGCGCGGCGTTCAAGGCGGTCAGCGACTCGAAACAGGTGGCGGTGTTGGTGCCGACAACAGTGCTTGCGCTTCAGCATTTCCACACGTTCTCGAGCCGTTTGAAAGGCTTCCCGGTCACCATCGACTACATGAACCGTTTCAAGAGTGCCAAAGAACAGAAAAAAACTCTCGAAGACGTGAAAAACGGTCGCATCGACATACTTATCGGCACCCACCGCATCATCAGTAAAGACGTGGAGTTCAAAGACTTAGGACTTCTTATCATCGACGAGGAGCAGAAGTTCGGCGTCTCCGCCAAGGAGAAGCTGAAACAGATGAAGACCAACGTCGACACCCTCACCTTGACCGCCACGCCTATCCCGCGAACGCTGCAGTTTTCGATGATGGGTGCCCGCGACATGAGCATCATCACCACGCCGCCGCCTAACAGATATCCTGTCGAGACGGAGCTGCGTTCATTCGCTCCCGACGTCATCCGCGACGCCATCCAATATGAGCTCGCGCGCGACGGACAGGTGTTTTTCGTGCACAACCGCATCCAAAACATCATGGAGGTCTACGACATGATTATCAGCTGCGTACCTGGCGCGAAGGTGGCTGTGGGTCACGGACAGATGGAGGGCGACAAGCTCGAACAGATAATGCTCGACTTTATCGACGGCAAGTACGACGTGCTTCTGTGCACCACGATTATCGAGGCGGGACTGGACATTCCGAACGCCAACACCATCATTATCAACGACGCGCACAAATATGGACTGAGCGACCTGCACCAGTTGCGCGGCAGGGTGGGACGTTCCAATAAAAAAGCGTTCTGCTACCTTCTCACACCTCCGCTTGCTATGCTCAGCGACGAGGCACAGAAGAGATTACGTGCATTAGAAGAATTCTCTGATTTGGGCAGCGGTTTCAACATCGCAATGCGCGACCTCGACATCCGTGGAGCAGGCAACCTTCTTGGCGCCGAACAGAGCGGATTCATCAACGATATCGGCTTCGAGACTTATCATAAAATCCTCGACGAGGCAATCATGGAACTCAAGGAAAACGAGTTCAAAGACCTGTTCGAGAAGCCAGAGGAAGAGAAGAAATACGTCCGCGAATGCGCCATCGAGTCGGATCTGGAGATACTTCTGCCGAACGAATACGTCGACTCATCGGCTGAGCGTATCAGCTTGTACAACGAGCTCGATCATATTGAAAATGAAGAAGGTTTGATGCGCTTCACCGACAACCTCATCGACCGTTTCGGCGAGATTCCGCCGCAAGCAAACGACCTCTTGAACAGCGTCAGGCTGCGTTGGCTGGGCCGCGATTTGGGCTTCGAAAAGATAGTCTTGAAAAAAGGCGACATGACCTGCTATTTCCTTCAAGATCAGGAGTCGGAATACTTCAAAACCGAGACTTTCAATAAAATCATCCATTACGCATCGGAGCATATCAAACGTTGTCAGTTTAAGGAACAAAATGGCAAAAACATATTGATTTTCAAGGTGATAGATAGGGTAAAAGACGCTTTGGATTTGTTGCGAGAGATTACCGGATAGTCGATTTTGAAGAAAAAATTAGGATAATTCAAAAATAATTCGTATCTTTGCAAGATTAATTATTCAAAATATGATGACATTGTTTTTAGGTGGAATCGGTTGGGGCGAATTGCTTCTCATAGTGCTCGCTATTCTGTTGTTGTTTGGTGGCAAGAAACTTCCTGAGCTGATGCGCGGAATGGGCAAGGGCGTCAAGGAATTCAAAGATGCCATGAACGAGCCAAGCGACGAAAAGAAAGAAGAAAAACCAGAGGAAAAGTAGCCAAAAATGGCATTCCGAAAGAATGAAGATGAATCCGAAGACGTGCAGATGACCTTCGGCGAGCATCTCGATGAGCTTCGTAAAGTGTTGATGCACATCGGGATAGCTTTTATTTTGCTCTTCCTTATTCTCTTCATCTTTTTCAAAGGCGATATCATCAATATTGTCTTTTATCCTTCCGAAAACGGCTTTATCACGAACCGACTTTTTTCATTGAATGTCAATCATTTAGACCTTTATAACACCAAGATAGCCGGGCAGTTTATGCTTCATATTAAAGCATCGGCTGTCGGCGCGCTGGTGATCGCTTTCCCATATATCATCGGACAGCTTTGGGGCTTCATCAAACCTGCACTTTCGCAAGCTACGAAACGTCGTACTCGCTTGATAGTGTGGAAGATAGTGTTTTGGTTTTTCCTCGGCGTGGCATTCAGCTACTTCGTAATCGCGCCTATCGGAATCAACTTCCTCGCAAATTACGAAGCGAGCGAAACCATCAACAACATCATCGACGTGAGTTCGTACGTGAGCACGGTGCTCGGCGTCTGTCTGGCGGCCGGACTGGTGTTTCAGCTGCCACTTTTGATAAGGTTATTGGCCTCGATAGGTATTATTTCGTCGGATTGGCTTAAGAAAAACAGAAAAATCGCTATCGTGGTCATCTTGGCGACTTCGGCACTCATCACGCCGCCCGATGTCATCAGTCAGCTCTTGATTTTTGTGCCGTTCTACGGCTTATATGAATATGGGATTAGCATAGCGAAAAATATTGAAAAGCAAAATGCAGATTGACAGGACACGAGAATTGGAAACGAAAGGCATTGGCGCTCTGTTACTTATGTACGCCTTGCCTTCAGTGGTGACGCAGATAATATCGTCGATTTATAATATTTGTGACCGCATCTTCATCGGTCAGGGCGTGGGAGCATTAGCAATTGCCGGACTTGCCATCACCATGCCGGTGATGAACATCATTCATGCCTTCGGCGCTCTGATAGGCGTGGGAGCAGGGGCGAGGATGTCGATAGTTTTGGGTAAGAAAGATGTCAACTGGGCGGAGAATATCCTTGGCAACTCATTCATTTTCACAATCGTTTTGAGTGGCTTGGTGATGATTTTCTCTTATATCTTCCTCGACGACATCCTGATGGAATTCGGCGCCACCGACAACACCGTGGCTTATGCTCACGAATATATGGTCATCGTGCTGCCCGGAATGTTCCTCACTACCATGGCGTTTAATCTCACCTCGTTGATACGGGCCTCGGGATACCCGACAAAATCGATGCTTATCCTCGGCAGCGGTGCACTTCTGAACATCGCCCTCGATGCGATTTTCATCTTCGTCTTCAAGTGGGGAATAGCAGGTGCCGCTTGGGCTACCACCATCTCGATGGCCTTCGCCACCTTCCTTGCGGGACTTCATTTCCTGCGGCGCGACTCGTTTATCCGATTCCGTCGACACGGATTCCAGCCTAAAGGCTATATCTTTAAGAATATCTTCATGATAGGAATGAGCCCGTTCCTGATGAACGTGGCGGCTGCCGGTGTGGTTGCGATTCTTAATATACAGCTCATCCGTTACGGCGGTGACATGGCGGTTGGTGCTTACGGCATTGCCAACAGCTACATCCTCATCATGATTATGGTCATCCTCGGCGTGTGCATGGGAATGCAGCCAATAGCGGGCTACAACTACGGTGCCGGACATCCCGACAGACTGAAACGCGTCTACGTGCTGACCATGAAAGTGTGCGTGATTCTTGGCGTTTTGACAGCTGTTATCGGCTGTGCCATCCCTCGCATCATATCCATGGCGTTTACCAGCGACAAGCTTTTGCTCGACATCTCGCAGATGGCGTTGCCATACATCACCGTGATGACGCCACTCATCGCCTTCACCATCGTCAACTCCAACTTCTTCCAGAGCATCGACAAGCCGTGGATCGCCATTGTCACCAGTCTCTCGCGTCAGGTCATCTTCCTCATCCCGATGATGTATCTGATGCCGATAATCTACATGCGACTGGGTCTCGACAGCCTCCAAGGAGTGTTCTGTTCCTGCACTATCTCCGATGTCTTCGGCGCAGCGCTGGCGCTGGTTTTGCTGCTTACTCAGCGGAAAGTGTTTAAATATACTATTTAACGATTTTGTTTCTAATCTCACTCCGGCTCTTGTTTACCGAGTGCACGCTTAAGCCAAGTATATAACCGATTTCAGTATTTGTCAGATTTGAACATGAAAGTAGCAGCACCTTCGCTTCGGTGTCGTTCAGGTCAGGATATTTATGCAGAATTGTGCTGTACATATTGGGATAAACCCTTTCGATTGCTGCAACTGCCGCCTCAAACATAGTATCTTTTTCGTTGTTTATTTTATAAACTAACGGACCCCATTCTTTGATATAATCGTTGGCACGCTCGTTTATGTGGTTCGCTGTGATGATGAGATGTAGCTGCCTTGATAGCTCTTCTTCCACCACTTCAGGTCGTACCGATTTCTGCAGTTCTTCTTTTGTTTTGTCTAACTCCTGCCTTATCTCCTTGTTTTCTTTTAGAATATTCTTTTGTCGTACCAACAAAACAATTGCAACTATCGATATTAAAAGAAGCAATAAACTGATTATCAATATAATACGCTGCCTGTTGATAATTTTTTGATTCAAAGTGTTTTGCAAAACTTCATAATCGTATTGTTGTTGGATACGGTATATGTTTTTTGTTTCGTTTTCTTTCATTATTTGATATAGCAGAGATTCATGCGTTTCATGATACTCAAGAGATTGTTGGTAGTTACCCTGCTTCTTTGAAATGTAGTATAAGTACAAATATATGGTAACTTGTGTCTCGGGTTTAACTCTATGCACTTCCGCAATCTCGAATGCCTTGTTGATATAATAAGCGGCAGAATCGTATTGATCGTTATATAGATATATGCTACCTAGATTTAAATCAAACATCAACATGTGTGTGCTGTCAGTGCCGTTTCTGTTTTGTAAAAGAATTGTAATGGCTTTGTCATAATCCCCTTGTTCACGATAAAAAACCGAATAATTATTTAAAACCTTTCGCGTAGCTCGGGCTGAATGCCCCTCTTTAGCATTGACGAGTGCTTTGTCGAGATATAACTGTGCGTTTGAATAATCTTTTTGCATGATATATGATGAAGCTATGAGATTGTTAAGAAATGCCAGCTCGGCGTAATGGCTTCCAAAGTTTTTGCTTGAAGAAGCTGCTATTTCCAATAAACTGTTGTATGTTTTTTCGTAGAATAATAATCTTGCAATATTAAACTGAGCGCGTGCCATAGTTAACGAATCTCCAGACAGATTGGCATAGCGCTCAGCATCTTTAAATAGCTCCATAGCTGAAGCTTTGTCGTCTTTTTCCAATTGAGCATAACCACAATAGAGTGATGCTTTGGCTGCCAGATCGTAATGTTTGCTTTTAGCGAAAAACATTGAGGCATTAATAAGTTCCGATAATATTTGTAAACTATCCGATTCTTTCAACTCAAATCGTTCGCCATCAGGGTGTTGATAAATGCTTTCAGCTTGTTGAAGCGTTTTAATCATATAATTTTCATCATATGATGAATTACAAGCGATAAGAGCTATTAAAGCGACAAATCCGAAATATTGCATAATTAACTTCATAAAGAATATGTTATTTTCGATGCAAAGATAACATAATTTATTAAAAATGACAATTAGAAGGGTTGTAAAATGCCTAAAATAATATTGTAAATGCATTTT
>LUZN01000033.1 GCA_001603665.1 Bacteroidales bacterium Bact_22 | reverse complement strand
TAAAGTTCGTAAAGTTTTTAAAGTTTATAAAGTCAAAAGTTTAAAAGTTTTTTAAAAAATTTCTTTGAAATATTCCAAATTAATTCATAAATTTGCAAGTCAATTTTTCGAGAAAATTCTAACCAACAAAAAATTATAACATGAATAACGCATTATTTCAATTTGCACATCCTGCTAACGAGCCTGTAAAAGAATACAGACCAGGCAGCCCTGAGCGCCTCGCTTTGGAGAAAGAACTCAAGAAACAGTCGAAGGAAGTCGTGGAAATCCCGATCATCATCGGTGGTAAGGAAATCCGCACCGGCGACATGGGCGAAGTGGTTATGCCACACAACCACAAGCATGTGATTGCAAAATACCATAAAGTAGGCGAAAAAGAAGTCAACATGGCTATCGAAGCCGCTCTGAAGGCCAAGAAAGACTGGGAAAACACACCATGGGTGGAGAGAGCTTCCATCATGGCACGTATCGGTCAGATGCTGGCAACAAAATACCGTGCACGCATCAACGCCGCATGTATGCTCGGCCAGAGTAAGAACTGCTTCCAGGCAGAAATCGACTCAGCTTGCGAGACCATCGACTTCTATCGCTTCAACAACTACTATGCAGGTAATCTCTACTCAGAGCAGCCTTCATCGAGTCCTGATCAGCTCAACCGCGTGGAATACCGTCCACTCGAGGGCTTCATCATGGCTGTGACTCCGTTCAACTTCACCTCTATCGCTTCGAATTTGAACATGACACCAGCTTTGATGGGTAACACCACAATCTGGAAACCATCAACGACATCACTGCTTTCGAACTATCACATCATGCAAATCGCAATGGAAGCAGGTCTTCCGGCTGGCGTAGTGAACTTCCTGCCAGGTAAGGGCTCGTTGATTGGCGGCGTCGCCTTGAACAACCCAAACCTCGCCGGCATCCACTTCACCGGTTCGACAGCCACATTCCAGGGCCTCTGGAAGGGCGTAGGCGCAAATATAGCCAATTACAAGTCATATCCTCGTCTCGTCGGTGAGACAGGCGGTAAAGACTTCATCTTCGCCCACAGCTCGGCAAATCCACGCGAGGTGGCATGCGCTATCGTCCGCGGCGCCTTCGAATATCAAGGTCAGAAATGCTCGGCAGCATCACGCGCATATATCCCGAAGTCGATGTGGAAAGAGGTGAAACAGATCGTCGGCGACATGCTCAGCACCATCAAGATGGGCGACGTCACAGACTTCACCAACTACGTCAACGCTGTGATCGATGAGGCCTCGTTCGACAACTGCAAAGGCTACATCGACAGAGCAAAAGCCAGCAAGGACGCTGAGATCGTGTTCGGCGGCAAGTGCGACAAGAGCGTCGGTTACTTCGTCGAGCCTACCGTCATCCTCGCCAAGGTTCCGAACTACGAGTCGATGGCTCAGGAGATCTTCGGACCAATCATCACCATCTATGTCTACGACGACAAGAAATACGAGGAAACACTGGAACTCTGCGACACGACATCACCTTACGCATTGACTGGAGCCATCTTCGTCAACGACCTCAAAGCACGTCAGCTCGCCGACCAGAAGCTGAAATATGCTGCAGGTAACTTCTACATCAACGACAAGCCGACGGGAGCCGTCGTGGGATGCCAGCCATTCGGCGGATCACGCGCATCGGGCACCAACGACAAGGCAGGCGGACTGTGGAACCTCATCCGCTGGACGAACCCACGCGCCATCAAGGAGACGTTTGTTCCTGCAACAGAATACGGTTATCCATTCTTGGCAAAATAATTGCCAAATAACGTAAAAAAAGGCTGCCGGTCGGCAGCCTTTTTTTATTTAATCACCCTGTAAATCAATTCTTCTCCTGGTCGGGCAAGCCTCATTCTGGTTCGCTGTTCTTCCGTTAATTCATAATAGATGCGGTCTGCATCAACAGTAAAACCTGCATTTTCAAGTACTTGCGCATAGTCGCGACCGAACTGGCGGACGTGGTCGTACTGACCGAAATTGCGCTTTCTCTCTTCAGGATCGGTGATAGACGGGTCTTCCCATGTGTCAACGTTAGGATTGATTGGAACAAGCAGAATCGCCCAGCCGCCTGGTTTCAAGATGCGTTTAATCTCCGAGAAGGCCTTATTCACATCATTTACATGCTCCAAGACATGGTTACAAATCACCACATCGTATTGATTATCAGGGAGTTCTATGTTTGTGACATCAAGTTTTAAATCGGCAATAGGCGAATCGATATCGGCAGTGGTGTAATCAAGGTTCTTAAGGGCCTTGAAACGCTTCAGGAACGGCTGCTCTGGAGCAAAGTGCAAGACTTTCAGATTGTCGGTGAAAAATCCTGTCTTCTCCTTTAAATACAGCCAAAGCAGACGATGACGCTCGAGTGAGAGGCACTTCGGACACATGCGGTTTTCCATCGCCTTACCATAGCCATAAGGCAAAAACTTACGGAAATGCTTGCCGCAAACCGGACATTCGACTTTATTTCCAATATAAAACGGACGTATAATAAAGCTGAACAAACCACTGAAACGAATCAGCGTCTGTCGCGAGAAAATCCTTGTAAATAAAGCGATTAACTTCTTCATAGCAGGTCTTTAATAGCTTCGGTCATGTTCGACCATTGATATTTCTTCTTCTCTTCCCTCACTCCTTCCACAAACTTATCGTATCTGTCATTCTCACAGAAGTCGACAAGGGCATCGGCAATGGATGCGGCATTCGGCTCAACGACGTAACCCACTTTCCCGTCAGGAATCATCTCGCCAAGACCACCAACGTTAGTGACAAGCATAGGCTTCTCGAAATGATATGCTATCTGCGTTACGCCGCTCTGAGTAGCCGATTTATAGGGCTGAACCACCATTTCAGCTGAGTTAAAGTAATACTTTACATCAATATCATTAATATATTGATTTTCAATTATTACAAAATCTTGCAAACCAAGCTTTTCGACCTGTTTATGATAAGGTTTCGGGTCATCGTAAAACTCACCGGCAACGATCAACTTGACGGGATATTTTCGGAGTTGCTGATCTGCAAAAGCATCAATCAGGAGATCGAGACCTTTGTAGGCGCGGACGAGTCCGAAGAACAACAGATAGCGATATTTCGGGTCAAGATTCAAATGCTTGATTGCTTCATCGCGGCTGATTATTTCACCGAAATGGTCGTACAACGGATGCGGAACAAATAGTTTCGGTTTGTCTTGCTTGTCGAGCGATTTCACATCCTCCAAAACCGACTTGGAAAGAGCCACGAAACCATCCATAGCCTTCACGAAATATGGTGGAAACATCTTGTCCAGCAAAGATTTCTCATGCGGTATCATATTGTGTATCAATCCAATACATTTTGTATGACCGTTACGCTTGACAACTTTTACAATCTTACTGAAACAAGGAGCGAAGAACGACATCCAGTAGGTGAAAACCACGATATCAGGATTCTTTGCTCGTATCTCCTTCCCCACTTTCCTCCAGTTCAATGGATTGATACTGTTTACTTTACGCTCAATCGGGAAGCCTTTTGGAGCCTCAGCCTCGGAATATTGCGTCTTACCAGGAAACAGAAACGACGGATATTGAAGCTTGAATGTAACCACTTCAATATCAACACCTTCCTTGACAAACTCTGTTGCGAGTCTGTCGGTGAAAGCTGCTATGCCTCCACGGTAAGGATAAGCCGTTCCGACGATTATGATTTTCATTATTTACTCTCGTCGTTGACAGGTTCAGCCTGTTCTTTTTTTACACCTTTAGGTTCAACAACCGTCGCCTTGTAATTGATTTTGGCAAATGCCTTAACCAGTTTTTCGGTATTGGTTTTTTCGCTATCGTATTGAATAGTAACGAGTTTCGTCTTTAAATCAGCATCGATTGACTTCACTCCTTTTTCAAAACGGATGTTGTCTTTGATACGTTTAACACAGTTATTGCATTCAATCTCAGGTTCTGTCGTAAAGACAACTTCTTTCATCGTCTGAGCCTGGACCAAGACTGTCAAAAACAATGCGAATGCTAATAAAATCAGTTTCTTCATAGTTTTATTATTTTGTTAATTTCCATTTAATTCCACCGTAAAACATAATGCCGTCAATCGGACCATAAATCATCGTAGCATCGAAATTCTCGCCCCATGGGTCATGGCAGCCTATTATCGGGTTTTTCTGTTTATAATTAGTCAAATTCTCGCCTCCGATATAAATATTCCCCCAACGGAACCATTTGAGTATCTGTGCGTTAAGTATCGGATATGCATCAAAAGTACCAAATCCGTCGGGCATACGGCCGTCACCATTGATCTGCAAAGTGAGATCAAACTGCCATATCTCAAGTGGTGTTTTGTATGTAGCTGTCACCAAACCTTTATAGCGACTGTTTAGAGGTTTCTCACGCAGCACGCCGTTTATGGTTGTTTTCACGTCGTTATACCTGAAAGCTCCCAATAGCGAAAAACCCTCGAAAAACGGGTATGTCGCGTCGATTTGGAAGGTATGGGAATACGATATCCCGTCGAGGTTGTAGAAATGCACCTTATGAGCATCGCTGTCGAGGTCGGTTACCACTTGATTCTCAAAGTTAGTATAATAGTATTCAAGATTGATTATCAAGCACTTTTCAAAGATATCGATATCAAGTGTCGCGGTGGTGCCAAAATTCCAAGCCTCTTCCTGTTTAAGATTGTCATCGATTATGATTTCGCGGCTGCTTGCCAAAAGTGTATGATTATCAAGCATTGGGCGTGGCGTGCGGTAGCCTTTACCGGCCGAAAAACGCAGTTTCAACGGCTCAGCAACGACCCATTTTATATGAGTGCGCGGAGTGAAAAACAGACCGTATAAATCACTGTAATCACCTCTAAAACCTGCCATAAACACAAACTTCTCATCATAATTGAAGGTATATTGGGCATATGCTCCACCGATATTCTCCTCAGGAGCTTTAACGAGGTCAGGAACAAAATTCCATCTCTCATCAAAACAGTCATGATTAAACGACAAACCCGTTGAAAAACTGTGACTTGGTGTGAATTCGGTCTCGAACATCAGCTGTGCGTAAGCGTTGTTATTGTTGACGTCGTACTTTTTCAGCCCATACAACGAATTCATTTTATGTATCGAACTCGACAAAACCAAGGCGACGTTGGTGTTATGAACCTCATCGAAGATGTAGGCGTTTTTCACCACAGCTTCGTAGCGTTCCGACCCGATATTGATTCTATATAATTGATTTTCAGCATCTTTCGACTGATGATTATGCACATTCTTGACTTGACCGCCGTTTCTATCCTCTTTCAAGGCCTTGACATAAGCCTGCATGATGTAATGGTCGGCTTTGTAGGTCCAGCGGTTCATGAAGTCGTATTGCTGCACCTTCGGCATGTCCATAAAGCCGTCGCCGTTGCCGTCATGCTCCATCGACATATTCTCGTAATGCGCTAATAATCCGGTACTTAGCTTATCGTTGAGATGCAGATTGCCTTCGATATTCGTCTCAAATTTCAGATGACTGTCAAGGAATAGATTCACGTCGAGTTCCTCGTCGAGCTGCGGCTTCAGGTACTCCACGTTGATTTGTCCGGTTATTGATTCGTAGCCGTTTTTCACTGTGGCGGCGCCTTTCGACACCTGAATCGAGTGCATCCAAGTGCCTGGGACATAATCGAGTGAGAACGGAGCTGCCGCGCCGCGGAATGCAGGCACGTTTTCAGTCAGCATCTGGACGTAACTGCCTGATAATCCTAAGAGTTTGATCTGTTTGGCACCTGTGGCGGCATCGGCGTAGTTGACGTCGACTGAAGGGTTGGTGGAGAAGCTCTCGCCGAGGTTACAGCAAGCGGCGCGGCATAATTCAGTTGTCGTGATAGTCTCGACATTTGCAGCACCTTTGGATTGCAATCTTCCCGGACGCTGCCCCTTCACAACGATATCGTCGAGATTAATCTCGCCACGCATCGTAATCTCCACATAGTCAATATCTTGACAGAAAGTGGTATCGTTTGTAAAACCAACGAACGAAGTGACCAACGAGCTTGTTTCTTTAATCCTATTTAATAAAAAAGAGCCGTTAGCATCGGTCGTAGTACCATGGTTTGTGCCTGCCCAAACGACATTGGCGCCCACCAGGACACTACCGTCGCCGTCCTTCACGACGCCCCTCACCTGCGAGTAAGAGGTAATCGCGAGGAAACAAAGGATGATCGATGATAATAGTTTTTTCATTTCTAATGACGAATCCGATCGATAATCTCGTTAATCTCTTTTGATATTTTCGTTTTATATATTATTGCCAATCCGATAACCACTAAAATGACGGTTCGGAGTGTCGCTTCGATGAGTTTTGCGACTATTCCTGCATCATTAAAGTAAATTATAGATTTTGATATATATTCAAATGATAACCAATTTATTACAAACAACATTCCTATTACCAAAACCACCACGATTTCCTTCCAGGAGAAGGGCGAAATTCCTGTCTTCCAGATGATGAGCGAAAGCAGGAAAAGATAATAGATCGAGAATGAAATTATCGACGACCAGGCCGCTCCTATCATGCCTAAAACTGGTATCAGACTGTTGTTCAGAACTATCGCGCTGACGGTCAAAATAGCCGTGAAAATCAGCTGCAGGTAATACCAGCGCGAATAGCTCAAAACCGTGACGCCGATATTCAGCGAAGAGTTGACCAGCTTGGCTAATCCGAGAAGGAAGAACACCCATTTGCCATCGGCGTATTTGTCGCCATTCGGCAGCAGCTCGAAAAACAGGTCGATGTTGATCCAGATGATGAAAAACACGAACGCTCCGGCTATCAGCTGATGCAGCGACACACTCTTACAAATCTCCGCAGCACGTTGATTATCATTGTCTTTCATCGCCTGCGAGATGATAGGGCGCGATATTGCCGATACCGAACGGTAAGGCATCTCGACGAGGTTAGCCATATACTGGGCGATGGCATAAATACCTGTAATCGTCAGTCCCAGCTGCGCCGTGATGAAGAAGGAGTTCAAGCTCGGGATGATGTTGCCAATCACTGCCGCCACCGTTAAAAACAGGGTGTAAAACATGAAATCACGGCGCAGCCAGTGCGAGATATGTCCGGGTTCGATCTTGAACGATATCTTCGACAACTTCAGTAAGTAAAAGATATTCAACAACATAGCCAGGGCGTAAGCGACGCAGAGGCCTATCACCATGCAGTCGAGGTCGATGACTTTGGTGATGTAAAGAATATAGTCGACTAAAGTGAAAAGCCTCACTCCCACTTCCCTCACAAACTTCGGAACCACTATGCGCATCAGGATGTTTGCGTTGGTTTCGAACACCGTCATATACATCATGAAAAACGCCATCGGGACGACGAGGTAGATATAATCGACAAAGAGCGCCGACTTACCCGAAAACATCCCGATTATCGTGGTTTTAAAGGCAAAGAAAAGGATTGTGAAGATGGTGAATCCGATGGCAGGAACTATTATCGTCCAGCCGAAGAAGCCGTGGTCGCGACTCTCGCTGTCGCGGAAATACGGATAATAGCGTAAAGCCGAGGTGTTGGTGCCGAGAGCGCCCAAGCCCGAGAGCAAGATGGCGGCATCGGCCATAACGCGAGTCAAGCCGACCTCCTCCTGCGTGAGATATTTCGTCATCACGAAGAAGGTGGTGATAAACCCCACGGCCACGCCGAGGTAGTTCATCAAAGTGCCTTTAATGCTCTGTTTTACTACTACTCCCATCAGCTTTTCAAGATTCGTTTGATGAAGTTACGCGTAGGATAGCTTCTCTCGTTGAGAACGTGATAAAGCTCGCTCATCAACGGGAAATTATTCACATCTATTTGATTGTCAATAAGTTTCTTGTAAAAAATATCCACTGCGATACGACCTTCAAGCACCACGCTATCGGACATGCAGCTGTTGAAGAAGCCCTTGCCGATGAGCAGTCCGAGCGTGCGGTTGCGACTCATATCGTTGAGTGAAGTGAGCGAGAAATCGCCGAATCCGCAGTAGTTGTACATCGTCGCCTCCTCGCCTCCGAACAGCGTCATCAGCTGTCGCATCTCATTGAGTGCCATGGTGATAAAAATCGAACGGAGGTTAGCCGAGTCGAAGTTGGCGTCGACGATGCCGATTACGATGGCGTAGATGTTTTTCAGAATTGAAGCGTATTCCACACCCGTGACATCATGAGTGAAATCGGTGCGAATCGGGGTGCCGTCGAACACGTCGGTGATGATTTTATAAAGCGTTTCGTCGTTGGTGGCCGCTGTAAGTCCGGTATCCTGCCGATTGATGATTTCGCGAGCGAACGAAGGGCCTTTCAGCGTCATGAACGGGTTGAAGATGAACGACTTGATGCTGTCGGGGATGATCTGGTCGCCACTTCCGAAACCCTTGGCCAGGTTGACGATGAGAGCCGTCGGGTTGATATAGTCCTTGTTTTCCTGAAGATAACCGACCACGGCCGTCGACGGGATAGCGAGGAATATGACATTGGCTTCCTTGAGCACGTTCTTGTCGCTGGTGGCTTTAAGGTTCTCATTCAGCTTGCATTTCGGGAAATACGAAGTGTTGACATGCATGGTGTTGATCATCTCAATCACTTCTTCCTCAATGGAAAGCAGATATATCTCATCTTTGTTTTTCTGAGCGAGGACATCCCCTATTGCCGTTGCGATGGCGCCGCTTCCGATGAATACTATTTTTCTCATTTTAGTTTACGTAGTTTAATTTATTGTTCAGACTTAGTTACGGCTTGTGTTTCTGCCAGGAAAATCGAGGCATCGAGTTCATATCCGACGAGTACGATGATGCAGTTGACATACATCCACATCATGAAGATGATGAGACCGCCGATTGAGCCGTATAGTGCGTTGTAGTTGGAAAAATTGACGATATAGTAGTTAAATCCTATCGTTCCGATTATAAACAGCAAGGTAAACATAATGGTGCCTGGCGTAAACAGTCGGAATTTCCTTGATTTATCAGGATTTCCGAAGTAATAAAGCACCGCTATGGCCACCAGTAGCACGAATACCGTGAGCAGCCAGCGACCTATATCGATAAGTGTAATTACGAAGTTGTTATAGAAATGGATATAGTTGAAAAACCAAGGCAGGACGTCGTTTCCGACGATAATCAGCGCGATTGACGTGATTAGCAGAACGCCCAAAATCAAAGTTGTAATCAAGCCACCGCCGTACATCCTGATGATATTCATCTTTCCGATATGGTTGACGCCCATGTCGAAGCCGCGGAAAAAGGCGCGGATAGCACCTGAGGCGAAGTAGAACGACATGATGATACCTATCGACATGAGGGTGTTATGCTGATGCGACATGATCTCGTCGATGGTGCCCACCACTCTATCGGCGACCGACGGCACCAGTTTATGGATAAAATCCACTATCGTTTCTTTCACTCCTTCGAGCGGCATATACGGGATGAAGGTGAAAAGCACCATAATGGCCGGGAACAGCGCCAAAAACACGTTGAAAGCCACGGCGGCAGCGCGGTCGGTGAGGTAACCTTTCGAGAATCCGTTGATGAAATACACCAACACATCGTAAAAAGGACGGCCGCGGAAGCCCGGGAAAGTAATACCTTTAAGCCACGCTATCGTCTTGTCTTTCAATTCGATAGCCTTAATTTCGTACTTTTTTATATCAAATGTCATAATAGAACACTTAAATTTGCAAATATACAAAAAATTTAGTGATGTATTGTTTTTTTTCTTACTTTTGTAAAAAATTAGAAAATGGGGGAACATATTTCACATCCTGGCGTGGTGGTCGGGATTAACGACAAAGATATTGAAATTGAGATACTTAGCTCAAGCATGTGCGGCTCTTGCGGCATAAAGTCGGCTTGTGGCATGTCGGAGATGCAGGAGAAGCGTGTCACGGTGCCGAAGCCTGCCGACAAGGAGTTCATCGTGGGGCAGCCCGTCAAGATCATCATGAACGCCAGTCAGGGCAACAAGGCGGCGCTTTTCGCGTATTTCATCCCTGCCTTTCTCTTAGTCGCTATCATAGTGATACTCAGCAACTTATCGATAAAAGAATGGATTGCGGCGCTCGTCGGAATCGGAGTCATTGCGGTTTATTATCTGGTGTTGTATTTCTTCAGAGATAAACTGAGGGATAATTTTACGTACGAAATAAGATAGTTTTAGACTAAAAACGATAGTTTATTCGCAAAGAGGATTTATCGAATACATTTCATTTCGCTCGAAATGACGGAGGTTTCTCGTTAGTAATTAACGAGTTACATTTTTTGCATTTTTTCCTTGTTTAATAATAAAAATATTAGTAAATTTGCGGCGCTAAAAATATGTTTTGTTTTATGAGTAATGTTTTATTATGGTCCTTGGTGATTCTGGGCATTTTAGGAGGCGTCGCGGCGGTGATTTTGTTCTTCGTCGCGAAGAAGTTCAAGGTTGAGGAGAACCCTCTCATCGACGAGGTGGAGTCAGTGCTTGCCGGTGCCAACTGCGGTGGATGCGGTTTTGCCGGCTGCCGCAACTTCGCGGAGGCCTGTGTTAAGGCCGCTACCGAGAAGCAGAGCCTCGCAGGTTTGAACTGCCCGAGTTCCGACATGTCGAAAGTAGCAGGATTGCTTGGGCTTACCGCTACCGTTGCCGAACCGATGATTGCTGTAGTACGTTGCAACGGTACTTGTGAGAACGCGCCATCGAAGGTGCATTATGAAGGAGCCGACATCTGCGGTTTCGCCAACACTCTCTACGCTGGCGAGAACGGATGTCCTAACGGCTGCTTAGGGTTGGGCGACTGCGTGAAGAAATGTCAGTTCAACGCGCTTCACATTAACAAAGAGACAGGCTTGCCTGAGGTCGACGAAGACAAGTGCGTGGGCTGCGGCGCATGTGCCAAGGCTTGTCCGCGCGGCGTCATCGAGATCCGTGCCAAGGGTAAGAACAACCGTCGTGTGTATGTGGCGTGCAACAACACCGAGAAAGGCGCCGTGGCGATGAAGAACTGTAAGGTGAGCTGCATTGCTTGCCAGAAATGCTTCAAGACCTGTCCGTTCGAGGCCATCGAGATGCGCGGCAACCTCGCCTACATCGACTTTACAAAGTGCAAGCAATGCCGTAAGTGCGTCGAGGCCTGCCCTCGCGGAAGCATCCATGAGGTCAACTTCCCGCCAAGGAAGCCGAAGGTAGAGGCACCAGCAGAAGAAAAACCAGCAGAAGTTATTAAAGAACAACCAAACGAAAGTAAAGAATAAGGTATGAATCCAATTAAGACATTTCCAAAAGGTGGCGTTCATCCGGAAGAGAACAAGCTTTCGTCGGATCAGCCTATTATCACATTTGAGATACCGAAACAGGTGATCATCCCGCTCGGGCAGTGCCTCGGCGCACCGGCTGAGCCTATCGTCGCAAAGGGCGACAAGGTGAAGGTGGGACAGCTCATCGCCACGGCGAAGGGTTTCATCAGCGCCAACGTGCACTCATCAGTAAGCGGCACAGTCAACAAGATCGACGAGGTGATGGACCACACTGGCTACCGCAAGCCTGCCATCTTCATCGACGTGGAAGGCGACGAATGGCTTGAAGGCATCGACACCAGCGACACCTTAGTAAAAGATATCACACTCTCGAGACAAGAGATCATCGACCGTATCAAACAGCACGGCATAGTGGGTCTGGGCGGCGCCACATTCCCGACATACGTCAAGCTGATGATACCGCAGGACAAGAAAGCGGAGTACGTCATCATCAACGCAGCGGAATGCGAGCCTTACCTCACATGCGACAACCGTCTGTTGCTTGAGAAACCTATGGAGTTCCTCGTAGGCGTAAAGGTCATCATGAAAGCCGTCGACGCACCGAAAGGCGTCATCGGCATCGAGGTGAACAAGATTGAAGTAGCCAAGAAACTCGACGAGATCATCAAGAGCGACAAGTACTTCGAGGGCATCGAAGTTCAGCCGTTGAAGACAAAATATCCTCAAGGCGGTGAAAAACAGATAATTAAATCAATAACCGGACGCGAGGTGCCATCGGGCAAGCTGCCTATCGAGACCGGCTGCGTGGTCGTCAACGTGGCTTCGACATTCGCCATCTACGAGGCGGTGCAGAAGAACAAGCCGTTGGTTTACCGTGTCGTCACCGTGACAGGCAAGTCGGTGAAGAAACCGTCGAACTTCTTAGTGAGAATAGGAACACCTGCCAACATGCTCATCGAGGCGGCTGGCGGACTCCCTGAAGACACAGCCAACCTCATCAACGGCGGCCCGATGATGGGTAAGTCGGTGAGTGTGACAACATTCCCTACCATCAAAGGTACTTCAGGCATCCTGATGCTCAACGAGAAAGACGCTCAGCCACGTCAGGTGAGCAACTGCATACGCTGCGGAAAATGCGTGCAGGCATGCCCGATGGGACTGGAGCCTTACCTCCTGAACCGTCTGGCACGTCAGAACAACTTCGAGGAGACAGAAAAACACAATATCATGGACTGCATCGAATGCGGATCATGCGAGTTCACCTGCCCTGCCAACATCCCATTGGCGGATTACATCCGTTACGGAAAGAACAAGACAGGACAATTAATACGTTCACGTAATCAGAAATAGCTATGAATCAGTTAACAATATCAGGTTCTCCGCATGTTCATGGAGACTTAAGCGTAAAGAAAATAATGTACTCGGTGATTATCGCCCTGTTACCTGCCCTGCTTGTAGCCGTTTATTATTTCGGTTGGTATGCCCTTCGTCTGACCATAGTGGCAGTGCTGGCGTGCATGCTTACCGAGTGGCTCATCCAGAAATATCTCATCAAAGGCCCTTTGACCATCAACGACGGCTCGGCTGCACTGACAGGCTTGCTGCTGGCTTTCAACGTCCCAGCCAACCTTCCAATCTGGATGGTGATAGTGGGCAGCGTGGTTGCCATCGGCATTGCCAAGATGTCGTTCGGCGGCTTAGGTAAGAACCCGTTCAACCCGGCATTGGTAGGACGTGTGTTTATGCTCGTGTCGTTCCCGGTGGCAATGACAACATGGCCTAAGGCACAGCCGATCTTCGAAGCCGGATTCTTCGCTGATGCAGTGACAGGTCCTACTCCACTGAGTCTTTTGAAGGAATCGGGTGTCGGTACACTGGCAAAAGCCGGCGACATGCAGTTCTTAGACATGGTGCTCGGCAACCGTGGCGGCGCCTTCGGTGAAGTCTGCGCTATAGCGTTACTCATCGGAGCCATCTACCTCATCATCAAGAAAATCATCGACATCTGGACACCGTTGAGCATTCTTCTCACAGTGTTCATCATGACTGGCATCTGCTACCTCGTCGATCCTACACAATACATTGCACCTTGGTATCATCTCGTTTATGGCGGTCTTATCCTCGGTGCCTTCTTCATGGCGACCGATATGGTGACATCACCAATGACAACCGCAGGCAGAATCGTTTACGGCATCGGCATCGGCGCCATCACGGTGATCATCCGTCTGTGGGGCCAGTATCCTGAAGGTGTCTCGTTTGCAATCCTTATCATGAACGCCGTCGTGCCGCTCATCAACAAGGGTTTCAAACCAAAACGTTTTGGAGTTTAATTGTTGAATCTTAAAATTTTGAAGTTATGGCAAAGAAAGAATCAACATTAACAAATATGCTCATCGCCTTGATGGTAATCACCATCGTTTCGGGCGGAGTACTCGGTTTTATCTATGGTTTGACAAAGCCAGCCATCGATAAGGTTGAAGAAAACAAGAATATCAAAGCTATCAACGAGGTTTTGAAGACCGACGTGGCAATCGCAACGACAGAATCGGTTGTCATCGAGGATTTGACCTACAACCTCGCATACGACGCTGAAGGCAACTTCATCGGAGCGGCTGTCAAGACTTATTCGAAGAACGGCTTCGGCGGCAAGATCGAGTTGATGGTCGGTATGTTAGCCGACGGCGTAATTAATAAGGTGTCGGTGCTGTCACAGGCTGAGACTCCTGGCCTTGGCGCCAACATGGTGAACGAGAAATGGAAGAGTCAGTTCGACGGCAAAGACCCTAAGAATTTCATCCTTAAAGTTAAGAAAGACGGCGGTGATGTCGACGCTATCACAGCTGCCACAATCAGTTCGAGAGCCGTTTCGGAGGCTGTCAAGAGAGCTGCCGACGGATTCGAGGCTAACAAAGACCAATTCATGAAAGGAGGAGACAATGAGTAACTGGAAAACTTTCACCAAAGGACTTATCAAGGAAAATCCTATTCTGGTCCTTTTGTTAGGATGCTGTCCTACCCTTGCGACGACGACAAGTGCCATCAACGGAATGTCGATGGGATTGGCTACAACATTCGTTTTGATAATGTCGAATTTAGTCATTTCATTACTGAAGAACTTCATTCCCGACAAGGTGAGAATCCCTTGCTTCATCGTGGTTATCGCCTCGTTTGTAACTGTGGTTCAATTGGTTATGCAGGCTTATGTGCCTGACATCTACGAGACATTAGGATTGTTTATCCCGCTCATCGTGGTGAACTGCATCGTCCTTGGACGTGCTGAGGCCTTCGCTTCGAAGAACCCGGTGTGGCCTTCGATTTTGGACGGTGCCGGCATGGGCTTAGGCTTCACCTTCGCCTTGACGATCCTCGGTTCGATCCGTGAGATCCTCGGCAGCGGCAGCATCTTCAACTGGAGATTCCTCCCTGAAGACGCTCAGACCATCCTCGTGTTTGTACTTGCTCCTGGAGCTTTCATCGCCTTGGGTTATCTCATCGCTATTGTAAACAGATTAAAGAGAACTAAATAATAAAGTGCCATGAAAATCATCATTATTCTTATATCGACAATATTTGTCAACAACGTCATTTTGGCGCAGTTCCTCGGAATATGCCCGTTTTTAGGCACTTCCAAGAAGACCTCCACCGCCGTTGGCATGGGCGCCGCCGTTATCTTCGTGCTTGTGCTCGCCACTCTGGTGACATACCTCTTGAACAAATACGTCCTTGTGACGCATGGATTAGAGTTCTTGCAGACCATAGCGTTCATCCTGGTCATCGCGGCCTTGGTGCAGATGGTCGAGATCATCCTGAAGAAAATCAGTCCGGCGCTTTACACTGCTTTGGGCGTGTTTTTACCATTGATTACCACAAACTGCTGCGTGCTCGGCGTCTCGTTGAAGGTCGTCGGTGAAGGCTTCATCTACGGCAACAACGTCGGCGAGGCTATCATCTACGCTGCCGGTATCGCCATCGGCTTCGCAGTGGCACTCATCATCTTCTCGGGCATCCGCGAACACATCGACTTGATGGAAGCACCTGAAGGCACCAAAGGTACCCCTATCGCCTTGATAACAGCGGGAATCCTCGCATTGGCATTCATGGGATTCGGCGGTTTAGTGTAAAGTTTAGAGTAGTTTTAGAGTTTAAAGTTCAAATTAAAATAAGTATAAACCTTTAAAATTAAAAAATGAAAAAATCAAACTTTCTCAGATTAGTCAGCATGGCATTATTGATGCTAGGCGTGACTACTGCTTTGACAGCTCAGGAAGTCCGTTCTTTCAGCTTCAATCATGAAGGAAAGACAGGCGTCCAGCTGAAAAATCAGACAAGAGGCAATGTCGCCATCGAGTACAACATCGATGAGTTGAGCCTCACTTCTTTCACCTACGAGGGTGAGGAGATGCAGTCAATCGGCATTGCCGATATCAGCCTTCCTAACGAAAAGGGGCTTCCTAACGTGCCAAGTTACAGCCGTATCATCGCTATCCCGCAGGGATCGCAGGCTGTTTTGCATGTTGTTAATTATGAACAGCAGGTCATCGACAACGTGAATGTCGAGCCGTCGTTGGGCGTTCAGGTCGAGAATGAAGAGCCTGACATGAACTACACCAAGGACATGAAGGTCTATTCAGAGAACGCCTTCTATCCTGCCGAGTTCGCCTATGTCAGCGAGCCTTCGAACATCCGTGGCGTCGACGTCGTGAACCTCAACATCAACCCGGTGAGATTCAACCCTGTCACAAAACAGGCCATTGTTTATCACAACATCGAGGTTGAAGTGGAGTTTGTAGGCGGCAATGGTCAGTTTGGCGACAACCGTCTCCGTTCGCGTTACTACGATCCTATTTTAGCTCAGAACATCTTGAACTACAACAGCTTACCTGTCATCGACTATGAAGCCAGAATGCAGGAATGGCTGAGAAACCGCGACTATGGCTGGGAGTATCTCATCATCATCCCTAACAACGATGGTTTTGAAGAGCCGGCCAACCGCTTGAAAGAGTATCGTATGCAGCAGGGTATCCTGACAGAGGTGTTCCGTCTCGACGAGATCCCTGCCACCACCACTGCTATGATGAAGACCTGGTTCCACAATGCATACAACACATGGGACATCCCTCCGGTTGCAGTGTTGCTTTTTGCTGACCATAACACCAATATGGGACAGGGCATTCCGGCTGAAGAGATCTATCACTCAAGCAGCTACGGCAACTGTATCACCGATAACCAGTATGCCGACGTCACAGGCGACAAGCTCCCTGAGATGATTTTCTCACGTCTCATTGCAGCCAACCCGACAGAGGCAGCTATGATGGCCGACAAGCAGATTGAATACGAGTTCACCAACCCTAACATGAATGCTGCAGCTTATAATGTACCTATCACAGCTCTCGGATGGCAGACAGAACGTTGGTTCCAGCTCTGCTCAGAGGTCGTTGGCGGTTATTTCCGTGCACACGGCAAGAACCCACAGCGTGTCAACTGTATCTACCAGGGCACACCAGGTTCAACATGGTCGTCAAACTCAAACACCAGTCAGGTTGTTGGTTATTTCGGACCTTCGGGCACCAACTACATCCCACAGACTCCTAGCGAGTTAGGCGGTTGGACAGGCGGCACTCCTGAACAGATTGTCACAGCCATCAACCAAGGCACCATGCTCGTGCAGCACCGTGACCACGGTCTCGAGACAGGTTGGGGCGAGCCGGCATTCCGCAACAGCCATGTGGCACAGCTCACCAACGTGGGTAAGATGCCTTTCGTGTTCTCAATCAACTGTCTGACAGGTCAGTTCGACCTCGCTTCAGGTCCATGTTTCGCTGAGGCTTTCATGCGTCACACCTACAACGGCCAGAACGCCGGTGCTGTCGGATTGATCTGCCCTACCGACGTGTCGTATTCATTTGTGAACGACGCTCTTGTTTGGGGTATCTACGACCACTTCCAGCCTGATTTCATGCCGACATACGGCCCTTATGCCGTTAACGAAGGCAACTGGCTCCCGGCATTCGGTCTTGCAGCCGGAAAATACTTCCTTGCTGCCTCATCATGGCCTTACAATAGCGATTCAAAGATCATCACCTACCAGATGTTCACAGCACACTGCGACGCCTTCCTGCGTCTCTACACAGAGGTGCCACAGACGATAACAGCAAACCATCAGAGCGTGCAGCTGGCAGGCTTGAACACCTTCCAAATCACTGCTCCTGAAGGAACAATGATTGCTTTGACCAAAGGTGAAGGCGAAAACCTTGAGATTGTTGCAGTGGCAGAAGCTACAGGCAGCGTCCAGAACCTTGAGATTGAGCCACAGGTACCTCCTACAATGCTCCACCTCACCATCACAGGTCAGAACTACCTCCGTTACGAGACGGATATCGAAGTCATCCCGGCCAGCGGACCATACATCATCATCGACAGCTATACACTTCTCGATGGTGCTCCGCAGATTAACTTCGGCGATGAGACAGGTTTCAACATCCATCTTAAGAATGTCGGTAACTCACAGGCTCCAGCCGGTAGCATGACAATCAGCACTGAGTCGGAGTATGTGACCATCACCAATGGCACAGCCACATTCTCAGCCATCAACTCCAACTCACTCCACAACCTCAACAATGCATTCAGCTTCACAGTTGCCGATAATGTTCCTGACAGAACAAACATCGACTTCCTGGTTACAATCACCAGCGGCAGTGATACTTACGAAAGCCACATCACGATGAAGGCTTACGCTCCTGACTTCGAGATTCATGAGGTCAGCATCAGAGAGCTTCAAAACGGTAATGGCAACGGCCGCCTCGATCCAGGTGAGACAGTGCGATTGAGAATTCCTGTAAAGAACAATGGTAACGCCGATTCTCACGTCACATACGCCACTATCACGATGAACAACCCGTTCTTGGAACTTCTGACAGATCCTACAGTATCGCTTGAAAGCGTTGCAGCTAATGGTTACGGTTACTTTGACTTCGAAGTGCTTGTCGGCAACGCTCCTAGCGGATACGGCGCACTTTACACTGTTGACGTGGTATCAGGTGTTTACACCGACACAAAAGACTTCATGACTAAGATCGGTCTTAACGTTGAAGACTTTGAGGGTGGTGTTATCCCTGCAAACTGGACAAACAGCAACTCTCAGTCTCCATGGTCAATCAGCAGTGTAGGCGCATACGAAGGCACATATTGCATGAGATCGGGTAACATCGGTAATAACGCTGAAACAGCCTTGAACTTAAGCTATGAAGTAGGATCCAACGACTCTATCGCATTCTACTACAAGGTGTCGTCAGAAGCCGGATACGATAAGTTGTTATTCTACATCGACAACCAAGAGAAGTCCAACTGGTCGGGCAATGCGGGCTGGGCCAGAGCTGCATACGCAGTGACAGAAGGCACACACACCTTCACATGGAAATACAAGAAAGACAGTAGCCAGACTGGTGGTAGCGACTGCGCATGGATTGACTTCGTCATCCTTCCTGTCGACAGAACCCTCTCAGTGAGCGCAGGTGCCGACATCAATCTTTGCATCGACGAGGCAGCCCAGCTTAACGGTTTTGCGGCCAACCAGACATCACTGGCATGGACAACAGCCGGCGACGGCACATTCGATGATGCCACAAGCCTGACAGCTCTCTATACTCCTGGTACTCAAGACATTGCCAACGGTGGCACTACCCTTACGCTGACAGCACACAAGGGCACCGAGACGATGTCCGACGAACTCGAGCTCTCATTTGTCGAAGCACCTGTCGCATCAGGCACCGAGTCGATGACAGTCATGACTTTGGCACCTATCCAGTTGTCAGTTGAGATTGAGAATTATGGTATTTTCCACGGATGGGCAACAACAGGTACCGGCAGCTTCGACGACAACATGGCATTCCAGACCGTCTACACCCCATCGGAAGACGACTATGGTCTCCATGACATCGTTCTTTCCGCCGAATACACTGGTTGCGGCTACAGAACATATAAGTTCGAGGTCAACGTTCACTTCGCACAGGACAACATCCTTGATGTGAATGAGGCTATGCTCAACATCCATCCTAACCCGACCAACGACGTTCTGAACGTCACCATCGACAATATCTCATCGAATATCGACATCGTCATCTACAACAATGTCGGTCAGATGGTTTATTTCATGAGCGACACATCGGATAACGGATACAATGCAACTATCGACCTTGGTGAGCTCTCCAGCGGCGCTTACATCCTTCAGGTGAGAAGCGATGAGAACGTCTGGACCAAGAAGATCATCAAGAGATAAGGATTAAAGATGGAAGGAGTACCTGCTTTATTCTTTGATTTAGCCCTGATACTCATCACGGCTGGCGTCACCACTGTCATTTTCAAGTGGTTGAAGCAGCCATTGGTGTTGGGATATATCGTGGCCGGTTTCCTTATCGGACCGCACTTCACGTACTTCCCTGTCGTGGAAGATCCCACCAGTGTTGAGACCTGGAGCGAGATCGGAATGGTATTCCTTCTATTCGCCATCGGACTGGAGTTTTCCTTCAAAAAACTGAAAAAGGTGGGCGGCCCGGGCGCCATCATGGTGCTCACGGAGCTTATCATCATGTTCACCACAGGCTTTTTTGTGGGAAAACTCTTCGGATGGCAACGTATGGACTGCATCTTCCTCGGATGTATGCTTTCCATCTCGTCGACGAGCATCATAGTCAAGGCTTTCGACGATTTGAAACTCAAACACGAGAAGTTCACCACCCACGTCATCGGGGCGCTGGTGGTCGAAGACCTGGTGGCCGTCATCCTGATGGTCATACTTTCGACGCTGTCGGTGGGTAACACCTTCGACGGTGGTGAGTTGGTGCTCAGCATGATAAAACTCGTGTTTTTCCTTATAATCTGGTTTATTTTCGGCATCTATCTTATTCCTTCTTTCTTAAGGTTAATAAGAAAATTCATGACAGGAGAGACATTGGTCATCATATCGCTTGGACTGTGTTTCATGATGGTCATGCTTGCCAACTACGCCGGATTCTCGTCGGCTCTCGGTGCTTTCGTGATGGGTTCCATCCTAGCGGAGACGCTTGAAGCCGATATCATCCACAAGCTCATCACCCCGATAAAAAACCTTTTTGCAGCAATATTCTTCGTTTCGGTAGGTATGATGGTCGACCCGAAGATACTGGTCGATTACACTTGGCCAGTGATCATCATCGCGCTTACCATCATGATTATCAAGACTTTAAGTGCCACTGTCGGCATGCTGATATCAGGCAGAGACATACACACCTCGCTTGACGCTGGCTTCTGCTTCTGTCAGATCGGAGAGTTCTCGTTCATCATCGCCACTTTAGGTCTCAGCTTTAAAGTCATCGACGAATTCCTCTACCCTATCATCGTCACCGTCTCTATCGTGACGACATTCTTCACACCTTATATTATACGTCTCGCCGACCCTTTGTACAACTGGATCAACCCACGGATTCCGGATAAGTGGAAGCAGGCTATGACCAACTACTCGCAGGGCTTTAAAGTCAGCGAGAATACCACATTGACGTTCAAGACCTTTGTCGTCAATCAGTTTAAAAACATGCTGATCTACGGATGCATCATCTTCGCGCTTGCGCTGATATGCTTCTCGATTTGTCCGTTTATCATCAATAACATCGAAGGCATCTGGGGAGGCCTGATATCAATAGCAGTGACGCTAGTCGTTGTGTCGCCGTTCATCTGGGCAATGGCGTTTAAATATCGAATTTCCCTGACAAACTCAAGGCTGATATCGAAGAACGCTTTCGAGCGCCACGTTATCGCCATAATTTTCATATTGAGATATATCATCGCATTAGCGGTTATAACATATATTCTGCGGCATTTCATCACCATCAATTTCTTTGCTGCATTGGGAATTGCCATAGGCTTCTCCCTCATTCTCGCCTTCTCCAACGGCATAATGAAATTTTACGACAGGTTGGAGAAGAATTTCATGGAAAACCTCAACAAACGCCAGAAACAGGCCTCATTTATCGTTCCGGAGGTGCTCCAGCAGAATTTCCATCTTGAAAAAGTGATTGTGAGCCCGCTGAGCCAAGTGGTGGGCAAACAGCTTAAAAATACCGTGTTCCGCAGCCAATATAAGGTTAGCGTGGTTTGCATAGAACGCGGAAAAAACATCTACGACCTTCCCGACAAAGACATGGTTTTTTATCCTTACGATAAAGTGACTTTGGTGGGAAACGACGAAAACATCAGTAAAGTAAGGCCAATCATCGAGGTCGAAGACACTGAGTTGATCAGAGAGAGAACGGGGCACGATATGAGTCTGCATTCAGTCAAGATTTCCGAAAGGAGTCCGATCTGCCACGTCTCGCTGCTCAATTCGATGTTCAAAGACAAATACGATGCCATGGTCATAGCCATACAAAGAGCCGACGGTTTCATACTAAGTCCTTCAGCGTCAACGGTTTTCAGCTGCGACGACATAGTTTGGTTTGTCAGTTCCAACGAGGCGGCAAAAATGATTATTAAAAAAGAAGAAATTTAAACTTAAATACTATGAAAACTGTGGTAAGAATCACAAGATTAATAATTGCGACGATAGTTTTACTTTCGTCATTATCAGCAATTGCTCAGACTTTCGAGATTGTGAACAACAACCGTTCGAATCTTGAATTAAGATTAAAAATTGACGAGTTCGCGCTCGAAGACAGCAATGTGGAGGGTGTCGAGGGTCAGTTTATCACTCTCAACGGCATTTTCTTGCCTAACCTAGCCGGAATGCCCGATTTGCCGGTCGTTTCGCGTTATGTGGCCATCCCGAGAGGTGCCGATGTATCGTTTAACGTGAAAAATCAAGTCACGGAGACGCTTTCAGATATCGACATCATGCCGGCTCCTGAACTTCCTCTCGACGACGACAGGACTCCTATGACGTATGAACGCAATGCGGAGGTCTATTCTACCAACGCCTTCTACCCTGCCCAGCCTATCATGGCCTCGCAGCCTATGAAAATTCGTGACGTCGACGTGGTCATCGTCAGCGTGACGCCGTTCCAATACAACCCTGTCACCAAGCAGCTCGTGGTGACGCGAGACCTTGACTTTGAGGTAGTGTTTGAAGGCGGCGACGGCGTTTTCGGTGGCGACCCGCGCTATCGCAGCACCGCTTGGGATCATATCATCCGCGACATGGTCATCAACGAAAGCATTCTCCCCGACGCTGATTATCAGAGATTTATCAAAGAAGCAGTGCAACGTCGTGACACGGGATGCGAATATCTCATCATCACTCCCGATAATCCCGACTTCATCGCTTTGGCCGACAGCATCAAGCTTTTCCGTAACCAGCAAGGCATACTTACCGATGTGGTGTCGGTGGCCGATATAGGCGGAAACAGCCAGACAGTCATCAGAAGCTATATCCAAAATGCCTATAACAACTGGGATATCCCGGTTTCGGCAGTGCTTATCCTTGGCGACCACAACGAAGACGGCACCATGGGCGTTGTCTCCTACTCGATGAACAACCACCCTGGCGGCGACGGACACAACCCATACATCTCCGATAACAGATACGGTGACGTCAACGGCGATCATCTCCCGGAGGTTGTCATGGGACGTATCACAGGACGCAACTACGATGAGATGTACCGTATGATAAACAAAGACTTACAGTACGAACGTCATCCTTACACCGACCGTCATTTCTACGACAAGCCTATCACTGCGATGGGATTCCAGCATGAGAGATGGTTCCAGCTCTGCTCTGAGATCGTCAATGGATTCTGGGAATATGAACTTGGCAAGCATCCTGTGCGTATCAACGCCATTTATCAGGGCACGCCAGGCAGCAGCTGGTCGTCGGCACAGAAAACCAACACCATCATCAACTATTTCGGACCTAACGGTTTGGGATATATCCCACAGACCATGTCGCATCTCACCGATTGGGACGGCAACGGCAATATGATCAACGACGCCATCAACGCAGGTGCTTTCATCATCCAGCACCGCGACCACGGTAATGAAGAAGTCTGGGGCGAGCCATCGTATAACATCAGCTATATCAACCGTTTAGTCAACCCAGACCTCACCTTCGTGATGTCGAACAACTGTCTCACCGGCCGTTTCAACTACGGTGGTGTCAACGGCACATGCTTCGCCGAGGCTTTCCATCGTCATCAGCAGGGCGCGCTCGGCATTGTGGCAGCTACAGAGGTGTCGTACTCGTTCGTCAACGACGTGTATGTGTGGGGCGCTTACGACAATATGTGGCCTGATTTTATGCCGACTTACGGCACACATCATCCTGTCGACTTCGTGTTGCCGGCCTACGCCAACGCTTCAGGAAAATTCTTCCTCAACCAGTCGAACTGGACCGACGGCAGCGTAAAAGAGATCACCTACTACCTCTTCCATCATCATGGCGATGTTTATATGAATCTCTATACCGAGATGCCGCAAGAGCTTGACGTCACTGTGGTTCCGGTCATTGTGGAGGGTTCGACACAGTTCCAGCTGACAGCGACAGCAAATGCCTCGATATGCCTCTCGAATGGCAATGAAATCATCGGCTTAGGAACAGGCACAGGTCAGCAGCAGACTATCAGCATCGCGCCGCAGACACTGGGCAGCGAGGTACTTCTGACCGTCACCAAGCAGGATCATTACAGATATACAAAGAGAATAAGAGTCATCCCTAACTCTGGACCATACGTCATTTTCAGCAGTTACGAAATTAACGATGAAGATGGTAACAGCCAGCTCGATTTCGATGAGGATGTGACACTTAACATGTCGCTGCACAACGTCGGTTTCGAGACGATTCAGAATGTTAACGTGGAGCTCACAACCGATTCTCCATATGTCACAATCAATTCAGGATCAACGACATACGCATCGCTTGCCGCAAATGAAATCGTTAATAAAAACAACGCTTTCGCGATACAAGTCAGCAATAACGTTCCTGATCAGACCAAGATTTGGTTCCATCTTACGATGAGCAACGGAACCCATTCATACACCGACGATTTCTGTATCATCGCCAACGCACCGGTATTCGAGGTTACACATATGAGCATTACCGATGCCAACGGCAATCCTACCGACAGATTATATAAAGGTGAGACCTCCCACATGACGTTTACTATTAATAATCAAGGACATAGCGACAGTAAAACTGTTAATCACCAGCTTGTCATCGATGCGCCTATCATTATTTACGATAATCCAATGATTACTACCGATGGAATCGCAGCCAACGACAGTATCGACGTGACTTTCATCGTGACTGTCACCAACAATGCCCCATACGGTGCCATCCTTGACGATTACGTAAGAGTGACTTCCAGCGGCTACATTGAGCTTTACCAGTCGAGCATTCCGCTTGGTAATTGCATAGAAAACTTTGAAGGTGAAGAGCTTAACCCATTGTTCACTTGGAGCAATTCAGGCGCTTCGCCATGGTTTAAAGACGACAATAATCCTTACGAAGGCAATTACTGCTACACAGGAGCATCAAGTTCTTCAGGAATAAATTCAAAACTCGCCGTTGCGGTTACCAATGAGATAGATGATAAAGTTTCGTTCTATTACAGAGGTTCGGGCAACTCAGCCGATGAGTTTAAATTCACTTTGGACAGCGAAACATTCACTCTGACAGGTTCTCAGTGGCATAAATTTGAAACTGAATTAACAATAGGCACACACCTTTTGAGATGGACATTCTCAAGAAAGAGTCACCTCGATGAAGGCTCGGCATCAATCGACCTGCTTAAGGTGCCGCCAATGCATGTGGTAATCACTGATGTTGAAGAGATTACGGAGACCGACAGCAATGTCGTGGTCTATCCTAACCCAGGTAATAACACTTTGAATATCATTGTTCCAGATGGCAGCTTCTCAGAGTTGCAACTCTTTGATATTCAAGGAAGAATGATTCTTAACAAACAGATTAACGACGCTATCACGACCATCAACACCGAGAGTCTTGCGCCAGGAATGTATTTCTGGAAGGTTGGCGACGAAGCAGGTAAATGGATAAAGTCAAGATAAGAAAAGGTCTGGATATTCGTCTCGCAGGAGAGCCCTCGAAGCAACTCGAAAGCTTCGAGCCAACGTTTTGTGCCCTCAAACCGACCGATTTCATTGGCATTTTGCCGAAATTGGATGTTGCGGAAGGCGACGAGGTGAAGGCCGGATCGGTTCTTTTCCATGATAAAAACAACGAAAAGATAGTGTTCACCTCCCCTGTCTCGGGCAAGGTGAAAGCCATCGTCCGCGGCGAGAAACGCGCGATTTCGGAGGTTATCGTCGAAAACGACGGCAAATACGATTCCATCGATTTCAGCGACATCGACGATCCTGTCGAACGGATGTTGCGTAGCGGCGTCTGGCCGATGTTGCGCCAGCGGCCCTATGCAACCATTGCTAACCCTGACGTTAGACCGAAACATATCTTCGTTTCGATGTTCGACACCGGGCCGCTGGCGCCTGATTACGATCATATCATTGATAATCAATATGATGCGCTAGCGAAGGGCATCGACGTTTTGTCGAAATTGACCGACGGGAATGTTTACATTAACGTTAAACATGGTTCAACGGCGTGTACAGACGCGATTAATCGCGTCTCCACGGAGATAACATCTAATGGACACGTTAATAATGTGGTTATCACCGAGTTCAGCGGACCGCATCCTGCGGGCAACGTCGGCACCCAGATAAACGCGTTATCGCCAATAAACAAAGGCGAAGTCGTGTGGTACTGCTACCCTCAGGACGTCATCACGATAGGGAATTTGTTCCTCTCGGGCCGTTACGAGAGCAGCCGAATCATTGCGATGACTGGCGCCGCGATGCATAATCCGCATTATTACAAGACAAAAATCGGCGCTGACATCACGCCTATACTTGATATTGAAGAGAACTCGCGCGTCATCAGCGGCAACGTGCTGACGGGAACCAACATCACTGGCGACAAGCACCTCTGTTTCCACGACAGTCAGGTGACGGTGATTCCCGAAGGCAACCAATACAAGCTGTTTGGCTGGCTTCTGCCGGTGTTTAAGCGTTTTACGAACACCAACACCAACGGCGACACCCGTCCGTACATCATGACGGGCGAGTTTGAGCGCGTGTTCCCGTTCGACATCTACCCTATGCAGCTCATCAAGGCATGCCTCATCAAAGACATTGACCAGATGGAGGAGCTCGGCATCTATGAGGTTGACGCTGAAGACTTTGCGCTCTGCGAGGTCATCGACCCGTCGAAGACGCCGATACAGCAAATCATTCGCGAAGGACTTGAATTTATCAGAAAGGAGACGAGCTGATGGGACTGAGGAGTTATATCGATAAAATCAAGCCGAACTTCGAGCAAGGCGGCAAATACGCTAAGTTTCACAGCACTTTCGAGGCGTTTGAGACGTTTTTATATACCCCGAATCGTGTGACAAGCAACGGCGCGCACATCCGCGACTACGTTGACATGAAACGCAACATGATCTACGTGGTCATCGCCCTCATCCCGTGCTTCCTCTTCGGAACGTGGAACATTGGATATCAACATTTCCTCTCACTAGGCGAAAGCGTAACATTCTGGCAGATAATAGGTTACGGACTTTTAAAGATCATTCCTTTATATCTCGTCAGCTACATCGTCGGCTTGGTGATTGAGTTCACCTTTGCGGAGATAAGACACGAGGAAGTCAACGAGGGCTATTTCGTCACCGGCTTCCTTATTCCACTCATCATGCCTGTCGACGTGCCGCTCTGGATGCTCGCCTTGGCTGTGGCTTTTGCAGTAATCATTGGCAAAGAGGTGTTTGGCGGCAGTGGCATGAACGTGGTGAATCCGGCGTTGCTGGCAAGAGCGTTTCTGTTCTTCTCCTACCCCTCCAAGATGACTGGAGACACAGTGTGGATAGCCGAAAAAGCTGATGCTTACAGCGGTGCGACACCACTTGGAACGTTATTCAACGGCGGCTCAGTCAATGACTTGCCAAGTCTGATGGATATGTTCATCGGGACTATCCCCGGCAGCGTTGGTGAGACATCGAAAATCGCCATCCTGATTGGCGGTATCTTCCTGATAATCACTGGAGTATCGAGTTTGAGAATTATCATCGCGACGTTCATCGGAGCGATTTCAATGGGGTTGGTTTTCAATGCGTTAGGGACAACTTCTGCCATGGGCACCCCATTTTACTACCATCTCCTGATGGGCGGATTTATGTTCGGCACCTTCTTCATGGCCACCGATCCTGTCACTGCAGCTCAGACCAACATCGGAAAGTGGATCTACGGCTTCCTCATAGGAGCAATCGCGATACTGATTCGTGTAGCAAATCCTGGCTATCCCGAAGGAATGATGCTAGCGATACTGCTGTTGAACGTCTTCGCCCCTCTCATCGACTGGTGCGTGGTGGCGTGTAACATCCGTAAACGTAAGAAACGCTGGGCTTCAGCAGAAAGGAGGACAAAATGAGTGACAGATATATCTTCCGTTACATCATAATCCTCGTGGTTATTGTTTCTGTCTTGCTTTCAGCGGCCGCGATGTGGCTACAGCCGTACCAGAAACGCAATGAGCTCAACGAGCAGCGTATCAACATCTTGAAAGCTGCAGGAATTACTGGCGTTGACAACAAAAATGCGGAGCAGCTCTTCGAGCAGCATTGCACTGCTAAGCACGACGGCGACCTACCTTATTATATAATAGACAATCACATCACAGTCATCCCGATGCATGGAAACGGTCTCTGGGGCCCGATTTGGGGCTATTTAGGCCTCTCCGACGACCTCCAGACTGTTGTGGGTGCTGTGTTCGACCATAAGTCGGAAACGCCGGGATTAGGCGCTGAGATAACTACAGAGAAATATCAAAGTCAGTACAGAGACAAGCCTATAGACCAAAAAGTCGATGCGATAGCAGGCGCAACTCGCACTTCGAACGGAGTGGAAGAGATGATTGAGCGGACTTTGAACACTTATTTACCTTATCTTGAGAAGCAATGAAAAACATAAACCTGATAACGGCTCCTTTGCGTAAAGCCAACCCGATCACGGTGCTGATTCTGGGCATCTGCTCGGCATTGGCGGTGACGGCGAAGCTCAAGCCTGCCATCGTGATGGCCCTGTCGGTGACGGTGGTGACAGCCTTGTCGAATCTCGTGATTTCGTTGCTCCGCAAAGGAATCCCGTCGAAGATTCGTATCATTGTGCAGCTCATCGTGGTCGCTACTTTGGTCATCCTCGTCGACCAGTTCCTGAAAGCCTTTGTCTATGATATCAGCAAGCAACTCTCTGTGTTTGTCGGGCTTATCATCACCAACTGCATTGTGATGGGACGCTTGGAGGCCTTCGCCATGGCGCATAAACCGTGGGAGTCATTTTTCGACGGCATAGGCAACGGACTGGGATACGGCGCTATACTCGTCATAGTGGCGTTTTTCAGAGAATTGTTCGGAAGCGGCACATTGCTCGGCTATCAAGTCATCCCGCAAGGCATGTACGACTTCGGATATGTTAACAACGGCTTGATGATTTTACCTCCTATGGCATTGATAATCATAGGAATAATCATCTGGCTGCAAAAACCTGAGGAGGAGAAATGATGGATACGTTAGGACTTTTCTTCCGCTCGATATTCATCGACAACATGGTGTTCGCCTACTTCCTCGGGATGTGCTCTTTCCTGGCCGTTTCGAAGAATGTCAAGACATCATTCGGACTCGGCGTGGCCGTCACTTTCGTGCTTTTGATTACCGTTCCGGTGAATTATCTTCTAGATAAATACATTCTCTCGGCAGGTGCCTTATCGTGGATAAGTCCAGCATTTGCTGATGTTTCGCTCGATTTCCTGAGTTTCATCCTATTCATCGCCATCATCGCTGCCATAGTACAGATTTTGGAGATGGTGATTGAGAAATTCAGTCCTACCTTGTACAACGCCTTGGGCATCTTCCTCCCTTTGATTGCCGTCAACTGCGCCATCTTGGGAGCGAGTCTGTTTATGCAGGAAAGGCACTTCGACACTGTAGGTCAATCACTTGCGTATGGTTTCGGCTCAGGAATAGGCTGGCTCATCGCCATCATCGGCATGGCCGCCATAAGGGAGAAGATAAGATATTCGAAGATACCGAAGCGCATGCAAGGCACAGGTATCGCATTCATAATCACAGGTTTAATGGGAATCGCCTTCATGGCTTTCCTCGGAATAAGTTTCTAAATGAGCAGCACATATATCATATTAACCGGCGTCATCGTATTTCTCATCGCAGTGTTGATACCTGTGGCGATACTCATTTTTGTCAAGAAAAAACTTACTCCGCAGGGCGATGTGAAGATAAGCATCAACGACGAGCGTGAGTTAAATGTGAAGCCGGGCAATTCGTTGCTGCAGACTCTCGCCGACGAGCAGATTTTCCTGCCATCGGCATGTGGTGGCAAAGGCAACTGCGGCATGTGCAAATGTCAGGTTTTGCAAGGCGGAGGCTCGATTCTCCCAACGGAAAAAGAGTTTTTCAGCCGTAAGGAACAGCTCGCCCACTGGCGGCTCGGGTGCCAGGTAAAAGTGCGCGAAGACCTCAAAATTCACATCAACCCGCAGATTTTCGGAATCAAGAAGTGGGAGTGCACTGTGGTGAGCAACCGCAATGTGGCTACCTTCATCAAGGAGTTCGTGGTTAAGCTGCCAGTGGGCGAGCGTCTCGACTTCCTCTCAGGCGGCTATATCCAGATTGACGTGCCGAAGTGTGACGTGAAATATTCTGATATCGACGTCGACGCAGAATACCGTCCAGACTGGGAGAAATACCACATGTTCGACCTTGTGATGCACAATCCTGAGCCGCAGTTCAGAGCCTACTCCATGGCCAGCTATCCTGCCGAAGACAACATCATCATGCTTAACGTGCGCATCGCCACGCCGCCGCTCGATAGGAAGAACGGAGGCTTCATGAAGGTCAACCCGGGCGTGTGCTCGTCGTACATATATTCGCTGAAACCTGGCGATAAAGTCACCATCAGCGGACCATACGGAGAGTTTCATATCAAAGACACTCAGAAGGAGATTATCTTTATCGGCGGCGGCGCGGGAATGGCTCCAATGCGTTCACACATCCTCGACCTCTTCCTCACCAAACATACACAGCGTAAGGTGTCGTATTGGTACGGCGGCCGCTCACTGCGCGAGCTCTTCTACATCGACGATTTCAAGAAGATTGAAGCCGAGAATCCTAACTTCAAATTCAATATAGCGTTGTCGTCACCGCTTCCTGAAGACAACTGGAACGGCTACGTGGGCAACATTCATGAGGTTCTATTCGAGAATTACCTCAAGAACCATCCGGAGCCGGAAGAGATAGAGTATTACCTCTGCGGACCACCAATGATGACGCAGGCTGTGCTTAACATGCTCGACAATTTAGGCGTTCCGAAAGAAAGTATACTGTTTGACGATTTTGGTGCCTAAATTTCACCCCTAGGGGTAAATTTTTCACCCATAAAAACGGCACTTTCACCCCTAAAAGTGGTATAAAAAATTTTCATTCACCCCTAAAAACGGCACCTTTACCCCTAAATAAGCGTTTTTACCCCAAAATTCACCCCACTCACCCCACAAAAATTTGTGGGTTAAAATACTTTGTATTTTTGCAGCGAATTTAAAAGCAATTGAGATGGAAGAAAAACGCATTTTTGACATTCCGACGACTTATTTACGCAAACATCCTGACCAGCAGATCGCTCTCGCCAAGAAAGACAACGGCGAATGGAAGAAATACAGCATTCAGGAGTACGTTGAGACGACCAACCTCATCAGCTATGCCCTCATCAAGTTGGGCATCCAGAAAGATGACAAGATCGCCATCATCAGCAGCAACCGTCCCGAGTGGAACATCATGGATATGGCCATCCAACAGGTCGGAGCCGTCACAGTGCCAATCTACCCTACTATCAGCAAGGAAGACTACCGCGTGGTGATCAACAACAGCGAATCAAAGTTCGTGATGATTGAAGGTCTCTGCGTTCTGAATAAGATTGAGGATATCAAAGACGACATCCCGTCGTTGAAGATGATCTACACCTTCGTGAAACGTGGCGACTACCCTATCTGGGCCGACCTTCTGCAGCTTGGTCGCGAAAACCAAGACGTCGAAGAGCTCGAGCGCCGCAAGGCTGCCGTTAAGCCAACCGACTGTGCCACAATACTTTACACATCGGGCACAACAGGCACCCCAAAAGGTGTTATGCTTTCACACGCCAATATTCTCGGCCAGATCGAGAACCTTCGTCAGACACCATCGCCTACCTCGACACGCGCCTTGAGCTTCTTGCCTATCTGTCATGCCTACGAGAGAACGCTGACATACTTGTATCAATACCTTGGAATGTCGGTGTATTACGCCGAAAGCGTAGCCACCATAGCCAACGACATGAAAGAGGTACATCCGACAATGATGACCTGCGTACCACGTCTGCTGGAAAAGATTTATCTCAAGGTAAGACAGTCGGGACAGAATATGAAAGGCCTTTCAAGGAGCATATTCTACTGGGCTATGAACCTGGCAGAGAGATACACCGTCGACGGACGCAACTGGTTCTACAACCAGAAGCTCAAAATCGCCGATAAGCTCGTTTACAGCAAGATCCGCAACAAACTCGGTGCCGACTGCTTCGACATCATCGTTTCGGGCGCAGCGAGCATACAGCCTAACATCTCGGCATTCTTCTCAGCCATCAAGATGCCTGTTTACGAAGGCTACGGCATGACAGAATGCTCACCGGTTATCTGCACCAGCTCTAACGTGCCTCACGGACGTGAAGCCGGCTACGTAGGCCCAGCATTGCCAGGCGTAGAAGTAAAAATAGCTGAAAACGGCGAGATAATCTGTCGCGGACATAACGTGATGATGGGCTATTACAAACAGCCGGAACTCACCGCTGAAGTCATCGACAAAGACGGCTGGTTCCACACCGGCGACCTCGGAAGTGTCAACGAATACGGCAACTTCAAGATTACAGGCCGCATGAAGAACCTCTTCAAGACATCTTTAGGCAAATATATCAATCCTGATATGATTGAAACCAAGTTCACCGAGTCGGGATTCTTCGAAAACGTAGTGGTTCTTGGCGAAAACGAGAAATTCGCAGCAGCTTTGATAGTTCCAGACTTCTCATTCCTGAAAGATTGGTGCGCCAAGCACGAGATCAAGTTCACCACCAACGATGCGATGATTAACCTTAAAGAGGTGAAAGAACGCTTGACGAAAGAGGTTCAGAAGATCAACGCTTTCTTTGGCGATACAGAGAAAATCAAACGATTCAAGTTCCTCGCTGACGAGTGGAGCACCGCCAACGGCATCCTCACTCCTACTCTTAAGGTGAAACGCTCAGTAATCCTTAATAAATACAAGGATGTGATCAGCAGAATGTACCAAGGAGGCGACTGATTTAGATTAGAGTTTAAAGAAAAAAGGAGAATTCCATCTGGGATTCTCCTTTTTGTTTGATATCTGAAGGATTGTCTAGTTGATAACCCTGATTTCAACTCTGCGGTTGATTCTCTTATTAGCATCGCTGTCGTTTGGCACGAGCGGGTTGTTGGCGCCGAAGCCGACGACTTCCATTCTCGACACTGAGATGCCGCTATTGATGAGAGCCTCCATCACTGATGCGGCGCGTTTCAGCGACAGCTCCATGTTATGCTCGTCGGTGCCTGTATTATCGGTATAACCGGCAATTTCGACGTTTATCGAAGGATTAGCTTCCATGAATGCTGCGATCTTCTCAATCACGCCATACGACGATTTTGTAAGCACTGCGCTGTCGAATTCAAACTGAATGTTGTGCAGCTCGAAACGAGTCATATCGACAGGCTCAGGAGCGTCAACCTTGTCTAAATCAAAGACATAGATGTCGTAGCCACCCATTCCGCCGTCACGATCGGTCGAGATATAACCTTTGCGACCGTCGGAGCTGACCACGAAGCTGATCTCGTTTTTCTCCGAGTTGATAGGATATCCGAGGTTTTGCGGTGTGCTCCACTCGCCTCTCGGCAGCTTCTTGCACATGAAGATATCATATCCGCCCATGCCCGGCAGACCGTCGGAAGCGAAATAAAGCGTATTTCCGTCAGGATGGATAAACGGACTCATCTCGTTGCCCTTTGAGTTGGCAGAAACGATAGGTTTCGGATTTGTCCATTTACCCTGATAAAACTGGCTGTAATAGATATCGGTGCTCTCGTAGGTACGCGAATATCTCACAAAATAAAGCTCCTGTCCGTCGGCGCTGATGCAAGGCTGCGACTCCATGGTCGAGGTATTCACGATATTGCCGAGGTTTGCAGGCTTACTCCACTGATTATCAACGAGTTCTGATGTGTAGATGTCACCTCTACCGTAGCTGTCGATGAAGTCGATACCCACAAAATACATCTTACGCTGGTTAGGAGCGATGCTCACAGCGCCCATGCGTTTGTTGTTGTGCCAGTCGAGCTCGAGCGGCAAGGCAGGCATATATTCGCCGTTGATGATAGCCGATGAGAAGATAAATTCCTCTCTAGCTCCTTGTTTATCAATGACATCGCCACGACGTGTGAAGTAAATCCTGCTTCCGTCAGGGAGAATCTGATTGACGTATTCGTCACCAGCGGTATTCACATTCGAACCTAAGTTAACAGGATCATATTTAACTGGGTTGTTGAATGCCTCGTCTCTAAACTCAGCAATTACGAGCAAATCCTTAGCCTGGTTGGTCAAAGCTGACTTCTGATTCGGCACTTTCACGTACCATTTCAGTATGTTCACAGCGTCGCTGAAGCGGAAATGCTCCAGATAGAGGTTTGCCAGTGTTATTGCCGATTTCGGAAATGCCATCGAATCGGCAGCAAACATCTGCTCGAAACTCTCGATAGCCTGCTCGTCGTTGTCAAGTTTCATCGACAACTCAGCCTTAAGCAGCAGAGCATCACAGAATTTTCCGTCGGCATCCAAAGCCTTGTCGAGGTATTTGAACGTCTTCTGATATTTCTTCTTATCATACTGTTTCTTAGCGTTTTTGAAATATTTCACCGCCTTTTTCGACTTGGTATGATAATTCTGAGCAAATGCCGCTGTTGGTGCCAGCGAGACTGACATCACCAATAACAGACTGATAATCAAATACTTAAGATAACTTTTCATATTATGATTTATTTTCTTTTCTTAGCTTGCAAAGTGTTGTAAAGCAGCGACACTATCGTCATCGGTCCCACGCCGCCCGGCACTGGGGTGATCTTCGATGCCACCTTAGCCACCTCGTCGAAGTCGACGTCGCCTTCGATGCGATAGCCTTTTTCTGTCGTGGCATCCTCGATACGATGGATACCCACGTCGACGACCACTGCGCCCGGCTTCACCATGTCGGCCTTGAGGAACTTAGGTTTTCCGATGGCGACGACCAAGATGTCAGCTTGACGTGTGATCTCAGGCAGGTTCTGCGTCTTGCTGTGGCAGATTGTCACAGTAGCGTCGGCGCCTTTACGCGAAAGCATAACGCTGATAGGCGTTCCCACTATATTCGAACGACCTAAAACCACCACATGCTTGCCGGCAGTCTCCACGCCGCTGCGCTTCAGGAGCTCTACGATACCTGCCGGTGTGGCTGGCAAGAAGCAAGGCTCGCCAAGCTGCATCAGACCGATGTTGAAAGGTGTGAATCCGTCGACGTCCTTCTTCGGGTTGATGCTGTGGATGACCTTAGTCTCGTTGATATGTTTCGGCAACGGCAGCTGGATGATGTAGCCGTCTATTTCCTCGTCGTTGTTAAGAAAATCGATGAGTTTCAGCAACTCTTCCTCTGTGGTGTTGACTGGCATGCGGTACACCGAACTCGTCATTCCCACGCTCTTGCAGGCTTTCTCCTTCGATGCGACGTAGGTCTGGCTTGCGCCGTCCTCGCCCACTATCACTGCTGCGAGATGCGGGGCATCCATGCCTTTGTCCAACATTCCAGCGACTTCAGCCGCTATTTCTTTCTTCATTGCATCGGCAATGGCTTTGCCGTCGATGATTTTATCTTCTATATTCATAGTATTAATCTTAAATTCAATGTCAAATGGACGACGGCAGGTTAACGCCTGCGTTTCGCTTGTTGCATCATCTGCATCATCTTCTTGGCGCCGCCGGTGGTCACCATGCGCATCATCTTCGAGGTCTCCTCAAACTGCTTGATGAGGCGGTTCACCTCTTCGATGCTGTTGCCCGATCCGAGGGCTATCCTGCGCTTGCGGCTTCCGTTGATAATCCTAGGATTCTCGCGCTCTTCAGGTGTCATGGAGCCGATGATGGCCTCGATGCTCTTGAATGCATCGTCGTCGATCTCCTCGTCGTCGATCTTATTCATGCCCGGAATCATCTTGGCGAGATCCTTGATGCTTCCCATCTTCTTGATTTGCTGAATCTGCTTGAGGAAATCGTTGAAGTTGAACTCGTTCTTGGCGAGTTTTTTCTTCAGCTTGGCTGCCTCTTCGGCGTCGAACTGCTCCTGTGCCTTCTCCACGAGAGAGACGATATCGCCCATGCCGAGGATACGGTCGGCCATACGTTTCGGGTAGAAGATATCGAGAGCGTCCATCTTCTCGCCGAGACCCACAAATTTGATAGGTTTTTCGACGACAGTGCGTATCGTGAGGGCCGCACCGCCACGTGTGTCACCATCGAGTTTGGTGAGCACCACACCGTCGAAGTCTAGGCGGTCGTTGAAGGCCTTGGCGGTGTTCACAGCGTCCTGACCTGTCATGGAGTCGACCACAAACAAGGTCTCCTGCGGTTTCACCGTCTCCTTGATCTTCGCTATCTCGTTCATCATCTCCTCGTCGACGGCCAGACGACCTGCGGTATCGATGATAACCACGTTTTTGCCGTCTTTACGTGCCTTCGCGATGGCGTTTTCGGCAATCTGAACAGGATTTTTGTTGCCTTCTTCGCTGTAAACCTCCACTCCCACCTGCTCGCCAAGAACTTTCAACTGGTCGATAGCAGCCGGACGGTAGACGTCGCCAGCCACCAGCATGACGCTCTTAGCTTTCTTATTTTTAAGGAAATTAGCAAGTTTTGCTGAGAAAGTGGTCTTACCTGAACCTTGCAGACCTGCGATGAGGACGACAGCCGGATTACCTTTGAGATTAATCTCTGAATGCTCGCCTCCCATGAGTTCGGCGAGTTCATCGTGCACAATCTTCACCATCAACTGGCTCGGCGACACCGACGTCAGAATCTTCTGACCGATGGCCTTCTCCTTGATGTCGTTGGTGACATCTTTGGCTATCTTATAACTGACATCGGCGTCAAGCAAGGCCTTGCGGACCTCCTTAACTGTCTCAGCCACATTGATTTCGGTGATATATCCCTGTCCCTTCAGTATCTTGAACGAACGTTCCAGCTTCTCGGTTAATCCTTCAAACATATCGAAAACTTAATTATTAATCTTGCAAAGATACAAATTATTTTTTAATACTGGTTAAATAAATCGAAATGATATTGCATATACGCCTTACCCTGTCGCACCAGGCTGTCGGAAAGTTCCTCAGGGAAGGTGTTTTTCAGCATATTGTCGTTGTTGACAACGCATTCTCCCTCTTCGGTCTTCCATCCCACTCCGCTGTAAAGCTCGAAGAAAGCGAAAGGACGGTAGCAGGTGTTGAACACGTCTTTGCTCCAGAAGAACTGGTTGTGTTTCACGCCCAGCTGAGCCAGAAGCGTTGCCGGAATATCGGTGTTTCCACAGATCTTATCGTAGGTAGTGCCGCGAAGCGAATCGTTCAAAGGCTTACCGCAGATGAGAAGCGGAATCTTATGATATTCAAATGATTCGAGCGGATAGTTCTTATACGACGGATGGCTATGGTCGGCCATGAAGAGGAACAGCGTGTTGTCGTACCATGGCTGCTGTTTTGCCCTGTCCATGAAGAGTTTCAGAGCAATATCGGTATATTTTGCCGAGTTGACGAACACCTTTTCCAGCTGAGGCCACTCGAGTTCCTCGAAAATCTTAGGATAGTCGTAAGGCGAGTGCGTGCTAAGCGTGAAAATTGTTGTGAAGAACGGCTCCGGCTGACTGTTGATGTCGGTGCTGGCCCACGGAAGCATGTCGGCGTCCTGGATGCCCAGCTTTCCCTTGTGAAAACGCTGGTTTTTCACGTCTTTCCCTTCGACGATGCGGTCGAATTCGTTATATCTTAAATATGAAAGAATATTGCCGTAGTTAAGCTCGCCGCCGAAGTAGAAACTCGAGTAATATCCAAGAGAATCAAGCGGTTGGATGATCGACGGTATGGCGTAATATTTCTCCTGATGGTTGGTGATGGTGGTCACCGGCAGTCCTGGCAGTCCGCCGAAGATTGAGGCGATAGCCTGTTGCGAGCGGTTTGCCGATGCGTAGAAGTTGGTAAACAGCAGTCCGTCCTTCTCCATGGCGTGGAAGTTAGGCGCTATGCTCGGGTCGCCGCCCAGCGATTCGATGAGGTCGGCCGACCAGCTCTCGAGGAGGATGATGACGATGTTAGGGCGGTCGTTTTTGAGTATCATCATCGTCGAGTCGCATTCAACCTCGTGAGTCTCCTCAGTGATGGCCTTTGCGGTGTCGAAATCCATATAGTTGAAATGCGCGTTATCTTTGACTTTAGCGGCATTTGTAAGGTTTTCGGCGAGGTTATAAGCAGGGTTCACCGTCATGATATTGACGATTTTATAGTTGCTGAAGTAGCCCGAGCTTGTGGAGATCGGTATCTCGCTGAATCCGCCGCGCATGCCGAGGAAAATGAGGCCTACGGTGATAATTATGACGGCCGGATACATATACCAATCGGGTTTTTGCTCAGCAGTGCGCTCGGTTGTCTCCGGCTCGATCCAGCGGACGTACCACCAGCAGAACAGCAGTGTGAAGCACGACCACAGCGAGAGCAGCAGCACAGTCTGTTGTGTGGAGGCTGTATTCACCACCTCTGAAGGGTTTTCGAGGTAAGCTAAGGCCTTGGCGCTCAGCTTGGTACCCCATTCGCCGTAGATGCCGATTTCGCCCATCACGGTGAGGATATAGGCTGCGATGATGATGTAGAAATACCAGCGCATCCAGCGGTAGCTGATGTTTTTGTTGACGCACAGGCAGACGAACATCACTATTGCGGGTATCGGCAGTATGAAGCAGGCTGTCGCGATGTCGAGTGGCAGAGCCTTGAAGAAACCCCTCAATATCTCGGTAAACGGCACCATGTCGACATTCACCAGATGCCAGTAGTTCACGATGAACACTATGCGCATGGTAGCGAACATAACCAGCAGGAAAACCAATATCTTAACGAGGTAAATGACGTATTTTTTCATTGTTTTCAAATTTTTGCAAAAATACAAAAAATAGTTTAGAGTGTAGAGTTTAGAGTTTAAAGAAAGAAGATTTTTTATTTTAATAAAAATAGCCGCTTTTGGGAGCGGCTATTAAGGTTTATGTAACTATTAAACATTATTCTGCATCGTAGACGAGGCGGACAGAATAGCCATTACAACGCCCTGGGCTGTATATCAACAATCTTTCACCATAAATGTTTAAGCCACGAGCATCAGTCGTACCTATTGATGTACTTGACCAATAATTAGCAGGAGAATTATAACCAACGTAAACATTTGTACTCATACGGAAACTGGCACCTGGCAAAAATACTGCACCAGCCGCTTCCATTGCAGCCCAATTTTCTTCTGATAATGTATTATAATGGCTCCATGAACCATCGCTTGGAGTCTGATAGTTAATATAATCAGTAGTTAACGCTATTCCGTCAGGCTGTGTATAATCATCCGGGAAAATGATAAGACCTGTTACATAAGCTTTAGATACGTTGATTCGCGCTCTAAGAAAACGAGCATTAGCTTTACCACAGACTGTTGACGACCTACGGCAAGTAGTTCCAGGTGTAGCACTTGTACCGTTAGGCAGTCCACTATCAGAATCCTCGCATCCTAACAGCCAAGTCCATTCATGACTTGACAATGTCCGCCACTTTGATTGTTCACCACCAATACACCATCCCCAATCGGAATGATTCGCGACGGACAACGATAAACCACTACCGTAAGGACCATATTTATCACTATACGTATAAGTTATCACATGCCACTTTCCTTCATCATCCTGATAATAGACCGCGCTATCAGCCTTTGTATAATTAGGTTTAAAATAAACCTGGCCTTCTCCATATTGCGTATCTTTGTCTCCAGTACATCCCCAACCAAACAGACCTATTTTTGTTTTGTTGCCATAATTTATTCCAACATTTTCCTCAACTTCAACCGTAGAATACTGTGGCTCCATAAAGCTCCATTCTCCTTCGCCCCAAGGAGTGTTAAGATCTGCTCTGGAATACTGCAGATTTCCTTTTGAGAATCTCACTTTTTTATCTGGAGTGACTGAGAAAAGACCTGGCAATACATCCTCTGGCAACGAAGACGAGACCGTTACAGGAAGAGGAGTATACTCTTGATTCGATTCGTCTGAATAAAACACCTTTTCCTGAATACCGTTAGGGAATGTCATCTCACCGGTATGAGTGTTGCTTTCAAACTTAAGAGTGGTTGCAGATCCATCGTTTGCTATCAATGAAACATATTTGTTACCATTTGTTCCAACATTGATCCAACCATTATCAACTCCAGTTACCGTACCGTTTTTAAAATCGATTTCAGCGCTTGAAAAGACATTGGCGCCGTGCAGATAAACAGTCTCATCGACATTATTATTCTCGTAACCGCTCAAAACAAAATATGCTATAGCGGTCTTGACCTTAAGGTCGGCCGTGGCTTTGTAATTGTTACCGCTAATCTGTGTCAGTGTACCTCTATCGATAGCAATCAAACAATCGGTTACATTCGACTCTTCTTTATTTTCCTGATTTGAAAAATCTATGGTTTCTTTCACTGCATTGGCTGCTATTGTACGAGGAGCGTTACCAAGATAGAAGAAATAATAATCTTGTGTTCCACTTGGCGTTGTGAGTTCGCCCTCAAACACTATTCTTGTCGTTTGGGCATTACCACCTTCAGCCGCTTTATGCAAACGTCCGAGATAACCATCAACGCTACCGCCTACATAGATATATTCATCACCATCGTTCCAAAGGAAACCTGTGCCGCCATTGGCATCGCCAGGTACAAAAACTGTTCTTGAACCGCCATAAGAGGCATCGAGTGTCACATAAATCTTATCTGAATCGGTGGCTGTGACAATCTTCTTTTTGCACTGCGTCATGCCTATAAGCAGAGCAAATGCCAGCAATAAAGCTGTGCCGTTTTTCAGCATACGTTTACGACGTGCAACAGCATAACCGGCGCCGGCAGCTGTAAGGATCAAAAGCCCACTACCAAGAGGTAAAGGATTTTCGTGTGACATTCCGCCACCATTTTGTCCCTCGATAGTTATACCTTCTTCATCGCGATTATTATAAATATCATCATTATCGATACGGAAGAAAAGATCTGTTCCTTGGGCGTTTGAAGCGAAAGGAAGAAGCATTCCGGCCAGAAGAATGGCACTTAATACTAAAGTCTTGATATTCAATGATTTTGTCATATTTATTAGTTTTATTTTTTCTCTAATTTTTTGAGCCCGCAAAAATACAAAAAATTTTAATACTATGTATTAAAAAATGATTTAAATTTGCATTACTAAATCTTTGCGTTATGGTAAAGGAAAATTTAGAAAAAGTAAAAAAGACAATCCCTGCGGGAGTTTTGCTTGTGGCAGTGTCGAAGACAAAGCCCGTTGAAGACATCCGGGAGGCTTACGACGCCGGACAGCGTGTCTTTGGCGAGAACCACGCATTGGAAATGCGTGACAAACATGAGGTTTTGCCCAAGGACATCGACTGGCATTTCATCGGACATCTGCAGACCAACAAGATAAAATACATCATCCAATTTGCGCGGATGATACATTCCATTGACACGTTTAATCTGCTGCAGGCCGTAAATAAAGAAGCGGCCAAGCACGACCGCGTGGTCGATTGCCTGCTGCAGTTCCACATCGCCGAAGAAGAGACAAAGTTTGGCTTGAGCATGGAAGAAGCTGAAGAGATTTTGAATTCCGACATCTTCAAAGCCATGAAAAACGTGCGCATCTGCGGCGTGATGGGAATGGCGACGAATACCGACGACATGGTGCAGGTCCGCAAGGAATTTAAGCATCTGAAAGAGATTTTTAATACCTTAAAGGCGAAGTATTTCGCTGATAATGAATGGTTTAAGGAAATCTCGATGGGGATGTCGCACGATTACCCGATTGCCATCGAAGAAGGATCGACGATGGTGAGGGTGGGAAGTAAGATCTTTGGGGAAAGGAATTATCAAGTGTAGAGTTTAGAGTAGTTGAAAAGTTTAATAGTTTAGTAGTTTAATAGTTTAGAGTTATATGGAAAATTTTAATGCAAAAGAGGTTAAAAACCGGGTGGTTCAATGGATTAGAGACTGGTTTGAGGTTAACGGCAAGGGTTGTAATGCCGTTATCGGCATCTCGGGCGGCAAGGACAGCTCGATAGTGGCCGGATTATGCGTCGAGGCGCTGGGCAAAGACCGTGTGATAGGCGTAACTATGCCAAACGGAGTGCAGAAAGACATCTCCGACAGCATGAAGCTCATCAACCATCTGGGAATAAGATATTGTTGCGTGAATATCGGCGAGACATACAACGCCCTGATGGCTGAGGTAAAAGAACAGCTCGAGACTTTAGGCAAAGACGTTGCCAATCAGACAGTTATCAATATGCCGCCGCGTCTCAGGATGACGGCATTATATGCAATCTCACAGTCGATGAACGGCCGTGTGGCCAACACCTGCAACCTCTCCGAAGACTGGGTAGGCTACAGCACACGTTATGGCGACGCGGCGGGCGACTTCTCCCCTCTTGGCGGTCTCACAGTGCAGGAGGTGAAGGCTATCGGCAAAGAGCTGGGGCTGCCCATCGATTTGGTTGAGAAAACTCCTTCAGACGGCTTATGCGGCAAGAGCGACGAAGACAACCTCGGTTTCACCTATGCCACCTTAGATAAGTATATTAGAACCGGCGTTTGTGAAGATCCGGTGATTAAGGCGAAGATTGACGACAAGCACGCTAAGAATCTGTTCAAGTTAGAGCCGATCCCGCATTTCAGCTTGTAAAAACATCGTTTACTGTTTACAGTTTACCGTTTAAGTGAGTATACAACGAAAAAGGCGCCGTTACCGGCGCCTTTTATTGTATTATCGTGAGAATTGTTTAGTTTGCATCGCGAACGAGGCGGACAGATGATCCGATTTTTCTATATTGTCTTATTGATGTTGTAGCCGAAACGCCATTACTCCCCAAATACATATAATATGCTTGTACATGCTGGAAATGCATACTAGACCAATAATAGCCTCTAGTACCTGGATATGACATGTTTGTTCCAGTTCTAATTCCACCAGCAGGGAGAAAAACAAATCCAATTTGTTCCAAGTCACTCCAAGTCGTTTTATTACAAATTGTTGTAAAATTACTTTTGTTATTAATTGTGCCCCATGTCACGTCAGTAGGCAACACACCTGTTATTGCATCTGGCACTAGTATAAGCCCATATGTGTGAGTATCGCCATCCTGAATATCGGCTAGAGTATATCGTGCATCACTCACATTATTTAATGTAACGTCTGTCGTGCGAGTTGTTAACAAATAATCCCATTCATTTCTTGTTAACGTACGCCATCTGCCAGGCGCATCCTTATCGTCTCCATAACTAATAGCATTGTGCATTCCCCAGTCATAGTCGATGCTACTACCTGTTAAATCTGTATCAGGCATAGTAGAAGTAGGACCATACCCGCTAATATAATTACCCAACTGGGTGCCTTCTTTCCTTGCATACGGATAATAATACACATTATTTTCATCAGCATTATTATGATATCCACTAGTTCCCCAGCCGAATAAATCAATCCAGCCAGTATATGTTGAAGCTATTTGATTATTAGAGCATCTAGTTGAGCCTTCATGAACATTGCCATAATCAACATTCTGATAAGTACCACCCACATAATCCCACTGATTCAAAGCAAACCGCCAGGTGTCAGTCGATGCCTGATATTGCAGATTGCCTTTAGAAAAGTTCACCTGTTTGTTGTTTGCAACAGAAAATAATCCCGGCAAAGCACCTTTAGGTTCAGCAGCAGATTGAGCCTCAACAGGTAATGGAGAACCTCCATTTGAATAAAACTTTCCTGCCCTAATACCGCAATTGAAATTCATCTCAGCATATTTGGTATTGCTTGCAAACTTAACCGTGGTGGATGGTGCTGATGATGGAATCAAAGCGATATACTTTTCACCCTGCGTTCCGAGATTTATGCCGCCCTTAACCTCCTTACCGACGATTGTGCCATTAGCGTAGTCGATGGTTGCTATTGAATATACATCATCGCCATACATACGAATTGTTTCATCGTCAAAGCCAGTAAGGTTGACGTATAATATCGACATTGCAGGTTCCAGCGTCGCCTCAATATGAAAATCTTGTTGACCAGCATCTTGCACTCTGCATGTATAGCTACCTACAGCCCAGTGATATTGTGTGATACTATCCATAATACCATACTGGTCAGTTATATGTAATGTAGTTTGGATATCGACCTCATAAGTCACATCATCATCCCATTTTCCGGGATTGTGTGAAGATCCAAGATAAAAGAAAGAAAATATATCACCATCTCGCACTGGACCTGACATAGTAAGTATACCTTCAAATGTAATTTGACTACTGCCATTTCCCCTACCCTTTAAACGTCCTACATGGGAGTTTCTACTATGTCCGACTTCAATATACTCTGTCTTACCATCAGTCCAAACGAACGAGCCATCACCGCTGGCTCCTGGTATAAACGTTGTTTTATCAGCACTACAATCAACATCAACTGTGATGAAAACCTTATGGCTTCCCTCAGCAACCATATCTTGTTTTTTACACTGAGTCATGCCAAGAAACATAGCTAATGCAAGTACTACAAAAGATAAATGAGACAAATACGTCTTTAGGGAGCGTTTGCCACGTACGACTGCATAACCAGCACCTACGATTGACAAAACCAGCAGTCCGCTACCGAGTGGCACTGTAGTAGGATTCTCACCTGTAAGGCCACCTAAAGTTAGATCATTGTCATTAAAAGTGTACTCATCACGATTCTCATACAATCCCTCGTCTCCACTTTTAAAGAACCCGTCGCTACGCTGGGCAGTTAAAATTGTTGGGAAAATAATTCCTGCAAGAAGTATAGCACAAATTGCTAAAGTCTTGATTTTCAATAGTTTTTTCATTATAAGTTGTTGTTTAATTTTTGCCATAATTTGAGGGTGCAAAAATACGAAAAAATTTGATACGAAGGATTAAAAAATGAGATTTTTTTGTTTACCGTTTACCGTTTATGTGGGGCTCAAGCTAAATAATACCAACAAAAAAGGCACCATTTCTGGTGCCTTTTGATATCGTTTTTAATAAAATTATCGAACGAGACGGACTGAATGACCTTCTGCTCTGTAGTAACTGCCGATGTCTGGACTTCCGCCATTGCTAAAACTCAAAAACGATGCATAGTCGAGATTATCATCATCATAATTGACGGTCCAATATCTACCATTTGAACGCTGTGCAGTAACTTTCTTAGCTTGGCGATAACCTGCAAATTGCAATAAGACTGCATTATTGTTATTTAAATACGCTGTCATCTCTTCTGTCGTCCTAAAGTAATTATCTTTCGCAACAATCGCAGTCTGCGGCGAATGTATAACAGATCCCGATACTCCTTCAGGAATAATTAGCATACCACTAACCACTACTGTCCAACTGGTTTGCATAGGGACCTGGTTAGGATCATAGTCTGGACTTACCATAGCACCAGCCCTTTTCCCTGATGCATTACTACGATTACCCAACAGATACCCCCATTCTTCGTTGGTAAGCAAACGCCAGTTGTAACCTTCTGGATTAGGTATGACGGCTCCCCAGTCAGAATTGTTTTTTACAGATAAATCATGATATCCCGTTGGACCATAAACTCGGGTTACATTGCCTGAAGGCCAGATTGTGTTATACGGCATATAATACTGCTGATTGCTATTATACATCGCATCTTGTTTTCCTGTACATCCCCAACCAAAAAGGCTGACTTTATCTTTGTTACCGTAATTGTCGGTACAATAAGAATTATTATTTGTCTCAACAATATCGTATTGATTTTCCATAAAACTCCATGTATATGTACCTTCACCACCCCAAGTATCACCTATTCTTGTACACATAAGATTGCCCGGTGCGAAACGCACGGCATTACCATTAGCACTTACTGCAAAGACCTCATTATTGACCAAATTTGAAGCATTAGCATTTACACTTACAGCAGTAGATCCATAGAAATAATTGTTATCTGCAGACAACTCAGGAACAACAACTCCATCATAATAATCATATAAATCCACATCGTACATTGTACCATGTTCTCTGTAGACCATACCCAAAGATTTTCTAACAACATTATCATACATCAAAATAGCCCAGTTATCTGTTGTATTAGCTCTATAAAGATTGACAGCGTCCAATTTTTCAGTATGAGTAATACTATGATTAACAAAGTCTATCTTTGCCTCTGTGTATATATTGCTAATCTTAACCTTTTTGGAAGTAGCCACACCAGGTGTAAACTTAAACTCCACCAAGGCGCATTTGTTGCGAAGTGTGCAATCTGCGGCGGTAGCACCGTCGTAAGTAACTGCAGCCATTGAAAGCACTGGAAGTTTGGTGCCCTGATCGCTGATATCAACAGTAAACTCTGTAGTAGTATTTTCAACCAGCGTTACACTAGGTGTAAGTCCTCCAACGAAATAGAAATAAAGCGTATTACCTGAAGGCTCGGCAATTGTGCCAGTAAACTGTGCATTATTACCATGCTCGTCACTAGCAGTTACACAAGTCAGATATCCCAAATATTTGGCACCATCGCCAACATAGATAACATCATTTACATCATATCTCACCGGCACATATCCGTTTTCATTAGGATTGATTATGTGACGGGTACCATTGCCGACATTAAGCGTATACTGAATGGTATTCACATTGTTGGATGTGATAGTTTCAATTCTCTTTTTACACTGAGTTGTGCCCAAAATCAAAGCGCATGCCAACAACAACATAGTACCTTTACGCAACGAACGTCTGCGGCGAGCAACAGCATAACCGGCTCCGGCAAGTGTCATAACCAACAGCCCACTGCCAAGAGGAACGCCGAAAGGCTCATTACCTGTACCATTGACATTTAAATTAAACGTAAAATCACGGTCGTTGTAAATGTCATCATTTTCGACCTTGAAAAACAAATCGCTACGCTGAGCGGTAGCTAAAGTTGGAAAAATCATCGCTGCCAAGAGGATAGTAGAAATTGCTATAGTCTTAGCTTTTACTAAAAATCTCATAGTATTATAATTTTTTGTTAAACTACAATTATTTTAATCTACAAAGATAAGGAAATTTTTAATACGTTGTATTAAAAAAATGAGATTTTTTTAGTTTACGTAGTTTAATAGTTTACGTAGTTTAATAGCTTACATGGTTTAATAGAATCAATGGCGCTAAGAGATACGACGGATGAGTTTGATAATCAGGAAAATAAGGCCGAGGTAGATGAGCCAGAGGACGGCGGTCCACAGGTAAGAGATGTTGTCGAGGCGCTGCTTCACGATATCGGGACTCTCGTGGCGCGTGACAGGGTTAAGCCACATGGTGCTGTTGTCGAAAAACGTCAAAACAGTGCGCACATATTGGTCGGTTGGCTGAATCTGGTACGAGGCGGTGAAAATGGTATCCGTCTTCTCGTGTTTTTCTTCCTTAAGAATTATGCCGTCTTGTCCGATAAACTTCACGTTTTTCAAGCGTTTTGTGACACTCACGGTGAAATCGTCGCCATCGAGTTTTGCGCTGTTAAGATAAGGAATGTCGCGTTTGAAACGGGCCACCTTGTCGTCCATAGCCTCTTCCCTGTCGAGCTTGAAATGCACGCCCACCGCCTTGCCCGAAAGGAGCGCGTCGTAGAGCTGCTCGGCATCGTTATCCTTAGCGTTGAGATAAGTGATTTTCAGAGCTATATCGTTGACTTTCAACACATCGTGAGTGTCGTCATCGGCGATGAGATAAACCAGATGTCCGTTGGAAAGCGCCATGTCCCAATGCTCGGGCGAGTTGACAAAGCCGTTGAGCACCTCCATAATCTTGTAGTTGCTGAGATACTTCATGTCGCGCACCTTATAGCCGCCGTCGACGAAGCTCGGATGCGCCACTGCCACCACCCTATTCTGCTCGCCTAACTTATTGAGCATGTGCTGTTTATGACTTAAAGTCTGATAGAAGAAATAATCGATGCGACGCACTTTTTTAGTACCCAGGCACACCTGATGAATCTTCCAGACGTTGTAGCCGTGCTCGTAGCCCGGAATGAAGCCCGGATCGCGGCCGTCTTCATAGCTATTCACCTTGTTATAATCAGAGATGCCGACGTGGTCGTAGCCAAACATGCGGTACATGCTATCGTAGACGATATTGCCGTTGGCGCGACCGTTGGTGACGCCGCCGTACTGACGCGTATGTCCGTGGAAGTTGCAGCATTTCCAATATGTTGAGTCGATATCTTGATAAGGATTCAAAAGATATTCACCGTGAAAAGGTTGCGGCTCGTCGAAGACATAAACGGGCACGAAAAGGTTCATCGCGAGGAGAAAACCGACGAACGCAGCTACTATATATAATAGGTATCTAAAAAATTTTTTCATCTCATGATAACAAACGACAAAATTACGAAAAAATTTTACAAAAACCAATTATTTTAAT
>LUZN01000032.1 GCA_001603665.1 Bacteroidales bacterium Bact_22 | reverse complement strand
AAAAAATTGCTTTTTGGCAAATATTAACATGGAGAAAATTCTCCACTAACAATGTTGCAAAGATAATAAAATTTTTTGTATTTTCGCAAGATAAAATTCGGATAATTAAAAATAAATTAAAAATTAACATAAATCATTGATAATCATGAAGTACGATGTTATTGTTATCGGTAGCGGTCCCGGCGGTTACGTCGCAGCTATCAGAGCTTCACAGCTTGGAAAAAAGGTTGGCGTTGTTGAAAAGGCTGAAATCGGCGGCACATGCCTCAACTGGGGCTGCATCCCGACTAAAGCTTTGCTGAAGAGCGCAGCTGTCTACACATATATGCAACATGCTGAGAATTACGGCATTAAGCTCGAGGGCGAGGTTCATCCCGACATGGAAGCCGTTGTGGCCCGCAGCCGTGGAGTTGCCGACGGTATGAGCAAAGGCGTTCAATACCTCTTTAAGAAGAACAATGTCGAACTGATTCCTGGCTTAGGCTCACTTACAGCCAACAAGACAGTGAAAGTCGTTGACGCTGAAGGCAATAGCACCGAATACGAGGCCGACCATATCATACTTGCGACAGGCTCGCGCGTGCGTCAGCTACCTGCCATGCCTATCGATGGCAAGAAAATCATCAGCTACCGTCAGGCATTGGTTCTCGATAAGCTTCCTGAGACCATGGTGGTCGTCGGATCAGGCGCTATCGGCTCTGAGTTCGCATTCTTCTTCACCTCGATGGGCGTAAAAGTGACATTGGTGGAGTTCCTGCCTAACGTCGTTCCGAACGAAGACGAAGAGGTGTCGAAACAGGTCGAGCGCTGCTTCAAGAAGCTGAAAATGACAGTTATGACTGAGGCTTCGGTGACGAAAGTCGACACCACGGGCGAGAAATGCATCTGCACCATCGACACCAAGAAAGGCGAGAAAATGGTTGAGGCCGACATCGTGCTCTCGGCAGTCGGAGTCCAGACCAACCTCGAGGACCTCGGACTTGAAAACATCGGAATCGCCAGTGAACGCGGCAAGATTATCGTCGACGAATACTATCGCACCAACGTTCCGGGCGTTTATGCCATCGGCGACATCGTCCACGGTCCGGCATTGGCACATAAGGCATCGCACGAGGCTATCATCTGCGTCGAGAAGTTCTGTGGCATGAATCCTAAACCATTGAACTACAACAATATACCAGGTTGCACCTACATCACCCCTGAGATTGCGTCAGTGGGTCTGAGCGAGGCCAAGGCTATCGCAGCAGGCTACGAGGTGAGAATCGGCAAGTTCCCGTTCACCGCATCAGGAAAGGCAGCGGCAGCAGGCAACAAAGACGGCTTCATCAAGGTAGTGTTCGATGCCAAGACCAACAAATGGCTGGGCTGCCACATGGTCGGCGAAAACGTCACCGAGATGGTCGCAACAGCAGTGCTGGCACGCGAACTCGGCGCTGAAGGCCGCGACATAATCGAGAACATCTTCCCGCATCCAACGATGTCGGAAGCCATCATGGAAGCTGCAGCAGCGGCATACGGAGAGGTGGTCCATCTGTAATGGATAACAAAAAGACCATACTGATAATTCAGATTGTCGTTTTACTCGTCGGTTTAGCTGCCATCACAGCCATAATTGTGGGCATCAGGGCGCTGAAGCTGGCCGAGAAACGGCCTGTCTCGCTCGAGCAGATACAGCTCCGAAGCAACGACATCGAGTTCACCGAAGATCTCACCTTCGCCGGCGAGCGCGTGCCTTTGGAGATGTTCAACATACGCGAACGCTACGAACGCGAGCTGCTCTCGACATGCTATTTCCACAGCAACACCATGCTCCTCGTGAAACGCTCGTCACGCTGGTTTCCGGTGATTGAGCCGATACTGAAAAAATACGGCATCCCCGAGGATTTCAAATATCTCTGCGTGGCAGAGAGCACCCTCACCAACGCCGTCTCGCCAGCAGGAGCAGTGGGTTTCTGGCAGTTTATGGAAGCCACAGGCAAAGAATACGGACTGGAGATCAACAAGGAAGTCGACATGCGATACAACGTGGAGATGGAGACAGAGGCGGCATGCCGTTATTTCCTGAAATCGTACGAGATTTACCACAATTGGACCCTCGTAGCGGCTTCGTTCAACGCCGGCACACGCCGACTGAGCAAGTTCTTGAAGGAACAGAAGGTGCATTCTTACTATGACCTCTTGCTTTCCGACGAGACAGAGCGTTACATATTCCGGATCCTGGCATTCAAGACCATCCTCAGCAACCCTGAGAAATATGGCATTTATGTTAGCAAAAGCCTTGAGTATCAGCCTTTTAAGTATAAAACAGTCATCGTCACGGAGAGTGTCGACAGCTGGGCTGACTTTGCTTTGGAACACGACATAACCTACAAACTCCTTAAGATTTTCAACCCTTGGCTTCGTTCTAAGTCGTTGAAAGTCAGGAAGGGAGAAGTCTACGAGATTAAGATACCCACCAAGCCGTTCAACCTCACTGCCGACTACTGCAACGAGGCCACTGGCGGCGACATCATCGACTTTGAAAACGACAGCATCGTTGAGGAATTAGAGTAATTTTTGATGGCTGAGAAGAACAGAAATATCGCTGAAGACGAGTTCATCGAGATCTACGGGGCGCGTGAGAACAACCTGAAAAACATCGACTTACGCATTCCGCGCGATGAGTTTGTGGTGATTACCGGCCTCAGCGGCTCGGGCAAGTCGTCGTTGGCTTTCGAGACGATCTACGCCGAGGGTCAGCGCCGTTACATGGAGTCGTTCTCAGCCTATGCGCGTCAATACATCGGCAGCATGGAACGTCCTGATGTCGACGAGATACGCGGCCTCTCACCTGTCATCAGCATCGAGCAGAAGTCGGTGAACCGCAACCCGCGCTCGACGGTAGGCACCATCACCGAAATCTACGACTTCATGCGACTGCTTTACGCCCGAGCGTCAGTGCCTTACTCCTACAACACCGGCGAGAAGATGGTGCGCTATTCTGAAGAACAAATCACCCAGATGATTCTCGAACAATATAACAACAAAAGGATCAACGTGTTAGCCCCAGTGGTGAGAGGCCGCAAAGGTCACTACAGAGATCTGTTCGAGCAAATTCGTCAGCAAGGATATATAAAGGTGCGCGTCGACGGCGAGATCCGCGAGCTCAGTTTCGGCATGCAGCTCGACAGGTATAAAACCCACGACATTGAGATTGTCATCGACCGATTGGCAGTGCACGCCGACGCCGTGGAACGCATAGTGAAATCGGTGGAGACAGCCTTTCGCCGAGGCAAGGGAATGCTGATGATACTGGAAGAAGGCAGCACCGACGTGCGTTACTTCAGCAAGTTGCTGATGTGTCCGACGACAGGCATCGCCTACCAGGACCCGGAGCCTAACACCTTCAGCTTCAACTCACCTTACGGCGCTTGTCCGAAATGCAACGGCCTCGGCACCATAGTGCAGGTCGACATGAAGAAGATAATCCCCGACCCGAAGCTGAGCCTGCGTAAAGGAGGCCTTGCACCGCTCGGAGAATACAAGAATAACTGGGTGTTCAACCAACTCGAGGTCATCGGGGCGAAATACGGATTCACGCTCGACACGCCTATCAGCGAGATTCCGGAAAACGCCATGAGCATCATCCTCTACGGAAGCAACGAGTCGTTTACCGTCACGAAGGAATATCTCGGCACAAGTTCAACATACTCAATGCCTTTCGAGGGTATCGTCAACGTCATCAAGAAACAAAACGAAGACAACGCCCCTGCATCCATCGCGAAGTGGGCCAACAGCTTCATGAACGAGACGGAATGTCCTGAGTGTCATGGACAAAGACTGAAAAAAGAGGCTCTTTACTTTCGCTTGAACGGCAAAAACATCGCCGAGCTGGCCGACATGGACGTCACGGCGCTCGCTGAGTGGCTCGACGACCTCCCGAATCATCTCGACGAGAAGCAGAAGGAGATTGCGCACGACATCCTTATCGAGATCAAGAAACGCATCAACTTCCTGCTCAACGTGGGCATCGACTACCTGAACATGAACCGTCCGGCGAAGAGTCTGTCGGGCGGCGAGGCGCAACGTATCAGGCTGGCCACTCAGATCGGCTCGCAGTTGACGGGTATTCTGTATATCTTGGACGAGCCTTCCATCGGCTTGCATCAACGTGATAATCATAGGCTTATCGAGTCTTTGAAGGAGCTGCGCGACATCGGCAACAGCATCATCGTGGTGGAGCACGACAAGGACACCATGCTCGCCGCCGACCATCTCATCGACATCGGTCCGGGAGCGGGCGTCAACGGCGGCACCGTCGTGTTTCAGGGAACGCCCAAGGAGGCGATGCATGGCCACGGTCTCACCTGCGACTACCTGCGCGGCAAGAAGAAGATCGAGGTGCCGCCGGCGAGACGGAAACCCCTCGAGGGGCAATACCTTAGATTATATAATGCCAGCGGGCATAACCTCAAGAACGTCGACCTCGAGCTGCCGCTCGGCGTCATGGTGTGCGTGACCGGGGTTTCCGGCTCGGGCAAATCGACGCTCATCAACGAGACGCTCTACCCTATCCTGAGCCATCATTTCTATCGCTCGGAGAAGAACCCGCTGCCGTACGACCGCATCGAAGGCCTAGAGTTTATTGACAAAGTCATCGAGATCGACCAGGCGCCGATTGGCAAGACGCCCCGCTCCAACCCTGCCACATACACCAAGGTATTCGACGACATCCGCAAGCTCTACGGCGAGCTGCCCGAATCGAAGATACGTGGCTATAAGTCGGGACGCTTCTCGTTCAACGTCAAAGGCGGCCGCTGCGAGACATGCCAGGGTGCCGGAGTGCGCGTCATCGAGATGAACTTCCTGCCCGACGTCCACGTAAAATGCGAGACATGCCAAGGCAAACGCTACAACCGCGAGACACTCGAGGTGCGCTTCAAAGGCAAGTCGATCAACGACGTGCTCAACCTCACCATCGACGAAGCCGTGGTGTTTTTCGAGAACTTCCCTTCTATCTTACAGAAAATCAAGACGTTACAAGAAGTCGGACTGGGCTACATCACCCTCGGACAGCCTTCAACCACCCTCTCCGGAGGCGAGGCACAACGCGTGAAACTGGCCACCGAACTGTCGAAACGCGACACCGGCAAGACATTGTACATCCTCGACGAACCCACAACAGGATTGCATTTCGAAGATATCAAGATTCTGATGGAAGTGCTGAATAAACTTGTAAATAAAGGCAACACCGTGCTCATCATCGAGCACAACATGGACGTCATCAAGATGGCCGATTATATCATCGACATGGGACCCGAAGGCGGCGACCGCGGCGGCATGATCCTCAGCCAAGGCACACCCGAAGAGATAGTAAAAAAGGCAGTGGGATACACTGCAAAATACTTAAAAGGAGAGTTTTAATTCCCTAAACTCATAAGCTCATAAACTTATAAGCTCTTAAGCTATCTCAATCTTATCTCTTGCCCAATCTGCAAGACTGAATTCTCGTCAAGACCATTCATCTTAAACAGTCGCTCAAGCTTCACGGCATATAGCTTCGACACCTGCGACAGCGTCTCACCTTGTTGAATCACGTGGATGTAGTAGCCCTGAGCAGCCTTGCGACGCATCGGATTGATGTAAAGCACCTCGCCTTTCACAAAAGTGGTCTTATTTCCGAGATGATTGTATTTCACCAGCTGATAAGGATACATCTTCAACTGTTTGGCCAGACTTTCCAGATCATCGCCGTCTTTCGTCGTTACAAACTTCACACCGAAATTCTCCTTGATGTAATGATGATCTTGCGTCACCTCCACCACCGGACATCTCGACAAAACCGGCACTCCGCCTATGTTATCGGCTACAGTATGCTTGTTTTTCTTCTGCTTCTTCGGCTTTACGACTATTTCAGGCTCGTCCTCCTCTTCAACCTCCACCTTTTCTGTCTTTTTCTTCGGCTTAAACTCATTTTTGACTACCATCTGGTCGTATTGCTGAAGATTATAATCCTCAATGACTTTTATCAAAACATTAGCATATACCGGCGAAGTGGCATATCCTGCCTTCTTAAGGCCATTAGCCCATCCTTTGTAATCGGTAATCTCCAAATTAAAAAGCGAAGCATAACGCGTGCCGTTTTTCAGGAAGTTGGAATGATCGCGATACGACTCCTCAACAGTGTTATAAACTCTGAAACACTCGCCTTTTTCGTCATCGTCGTAATAAGTCTTCTTTCCAGTCCAATTATTATGGCATTTTATGCAGAAATGATTGTTACTCTTGACCGCCAACTCCGATGTGCCATGCGACGACTCGATGATGGCCTGCGCCAGTTTTATCGATGCAGGAATCTTAAATTCTATCATCTGCTCCATCGCGAGATCCTTGTATTTCTTAATGTAATCAAGGGTTCCCTGATTTTGATTGCTATTCTGTGCGAATACAGAAAAACTGCAAATCATCAGGATTATAAGGGCAATATGTCTAATTTTTCCGCTCATTCTTGCATTTGAACGTGTAAAATTACAAATTATTTTGATATAATTTATAGAATAAATTATTTTTTGTATCTTTGCAAGATTAATGATGGACATTATAAAAAAATATTTCCCGCAACTGACCGAGTCACAAATGGCTCAGTATGAGAAACTTGCGCCGCTCTACGAAGACTGGAACAGCAAGATTAACCTCATCTCGAGGAAGGATATGGACAATTTCTACGAGCATCATGTGCTGCATTCATTGGCCATAGCGAAATATTTCGAGCTTCTGCCTGGCATGAAAGTCCTCGACATCGGCACTGGCGGCGGCTTCCCTGGAATACCTTTGGCCATCATGTTTCCACAAACGAAATTCTTACTCGTCGACAGCATAGGAAAGAAGATAAAAGTGGTGCAAGACGTAGTGGAAAAGCTTGATTTACAGAATGTTACAGCCATCCAGGAACGCGCCGAGAATATCAAAGAGAAGTTCGACGTGATAGTGAGCCGTGCTGTGACCCAGCTCCCCGACTTCGTAAAATGGTGCAACAACAAGCTTCGCGTCACCAACGACATCGAAGCCGGAGGCATATTATATTTAAAAGGTGGCGACATAGAAGAAGAGCTCCGCAATGTGCCAAAAAACTGGAAACGTAAGAGCACTTCGATAACGAAATGGTACGCAGAGCCTTATTTTGTTGAGAAATACGTTATACATTTGTATTAATAGTTAAATTTAATCCGATAAAAAAATGAAGAAATTATTGTTATCAGTCTTGTTTATTGCCACAATGGCACTGACAAGTTTCGCACAGATGGCTATGCCATGTCCGAAAGACCCTAATGTACGTGTCGGTAAGCTCGACAACGGCATGACCTATTACATCCGTCACAACGAGAAACCTGCCCAGCGTGCTGATTTCTACATCGCACAGAAGGTCGGCTCGGTACTTGAAGAAGAAGAGCAGCGTGGTCTCGCCCACTTCCTCGAGCACATGGCGTTCAACGGCACGACAAACCTCCCAGGCATGATGCTCCGCGAATATCTCCAGAGCCGCGGCATCAAATTCGGTGAAAACCTCAACGCAGGCACCGGCATCGACCAGACAGTCTATATGGTAACCAACGTCCCGACCACGCTGCCTGGCCTCGTCGACACCTGCTTGCTCATACTCCACGACTGGTCAAGCTTCATCGCCCTCGAAGAAGCCGAGATCGACAACGAGCGTGGCGTCATCCTCGAAGAGCTCCGCACACGTGAAGACGCCGACCAGCGTATCATGGAAGAGATATTGCCGATAATGTATCCTAACAGCCCTTATGCCAACCGTCTGCCAGGCGGCCTGCCGGAAGTGGTGGCTAACTTCAAGTATCAGACACTCCGCGACTACTACCACAAATGGTATCGCCCTGACCTTCAAGGCATTATCATCGTCGGTGATATCGATGTCGACGCAATAGAAGCACGCATCCATGAGATGTTTGCCGACATCAAAGCCCCGGTCAACCCGGCACCGAGACCTCAGTTCATGATTGAAGACAACGAAGAGCCTATCGTGGCTATCGCCTCCGATCCTGAACAGACAACCTACGAAATAAATATCTACTACAAGACCGAAGCCACCCCAGACTCACTGAAAAACAACATGCAGTACTGGATGGGAGAATATGTCCTGTCGATCATATCATCGATGGAGATGAACCGTTTGCAAGACATCACCAAGAAAGCCAATCCTCCGTTTGTCTACGGCTACAGCTACTATTCCAACTATTACATTGCTCCTACCGAAGACGCATGGTGCAGCATGGCGATGGCAAAAGACGCAGCCGGCATCGACGAGGCTATCACAACCCTCGTGACCGAGAACAAACGTATGGCTCAGTTCGGCTTCACCGCTTCGGAATATGAGAGAGCTAAGGCCGACTTCATGAAACGTATTGAGAATCAATACAATGAGCGTAACAACACCGAAAACAGAAGATACGTCAACGAGTGCTTGAGCAACTTCCTCCGCAACGAGCCTATGATGGGCATCGAGACAGAATATGCCATGTATCAACAGATTGTGCCTAACATCCCGATTGAGGTCGTCAACATGTTCGCTCAACAGCTCATCCACGACGACAACCTCGTCATCACGGTGACAGCACCTAGAAAAGACGGCGAGACTCTCCCGACAGTCGAAGAAATACTGAAGGTTTACGAGACAGCCAACGCCACAGAGGTTCAGCCTTACGAGGAAGAGACATTCGACGGCCCAATGGTCGAAAACTTAGGAAAACCTGGTAAAATCAAGAAAGCACAGGCTCTTCCGGAGTTCGATGCTACCGTCCTCACACTCAGCAACGGCATGAAGGTCATCTACAAGAAGACCACCTTCAAAGAAGACGAGATCCGTTTCACAGCCCACAGCGATGGTGGTCTGTCGGTGATCAAAGACAACGACTACATCACCATGCAGGAACTCTCAGGCCTCATCAAGATTGGCGGCGTGGGTAACTTCAGCGCCACCGACCTCCCGAAGGTGCTCGCAGGCAAGAGAGTGAGCGTCAACCCATTCATCGACACATATTCAGAAGGTATGAACGGCAGCTGCTCACCTAAAGATCTCGAGACGATGATGCAGCTCATCTATCTGTACTTTACCGCACCGCGCGCCGACGAAGAAGCATTCCAGTCGTACGCTCAGCGCACCAAGGCAGCCCTTGAAAATCAAGAGCTTAACCCAATGGTAACATTCTCCGACTCACTCATCATGGTGCTCTACAACAACCACCCGCTCGCAATGAGAACTAAGGCCGAAAACATCGACAAGATCGACTACGCTAAGGCTATGAAGATGAACAAAGACCGCTTCAAAGATCCTAACAACTTCACTTTCTACTTCGTAGGAAATATCGATGAAGACACCTTCAAACCTCTTGTGGAGACATATCTTGGCTCTTTAAAGAAAAAGAAGAATAAAGAAACATGGAAAGATATCAACCTCGGCATCGCTGAAGGCGACCACATCTGCCATTATGAGAAAGAGATGCAGAATCCTAAGGCCACTATCTATATGGTTATAAATGGGCCGATGGATTATAACTATCGTAACAAATTGTATATGAAGGCTTTAAGCGATGTGATGGATATCTATTACACCCGCACCATCCGTGAGGAAGAAGGCGGCACATACGGCGTCGGCGTCATGGGTCAGGTGACTAACATGCCTAAGAACGAATATTTATTCCTCATTGCTTTCGATACAAATAAAGATATGTACGAGAAACTCATGGGCAAGGTCTACGAAGGACTCAACGACGTGGCTGAAAACGGTCCAGCTCAAGAGGATTTGACGAAAGTCGTTGAAAATCTTTATAAGAAACGCGCTGAGCAGCTCGAAGAAAACAGCTTCTGGGTCAGTGCTATCGAGACTTACGAAGAGGACAACATCAACATTGTAGCTGATTACGACGAGATCGTGAAGAGCATCACTCCTCAGACTATCTCCGACTTCGCAAAAGAAGTGTTGAAAGGTTACAAGAAGGAAATCGTTCAGCTTCCTACTGAATAATTCTGATTTCTCCACTACGTCATTTCGACCGAAGCGAAGCGGAGTGGAGACCTGAGCGAAGCGAAAGCATTCGCCACAGGCAAATAAATCCCAAATTTTTAAATTTTGAATTTTAAATTTTAAATTAAAATATCGTCATGACAGAAAAAATTCAGACTTTACGCGACAATGCGGCCATGAGATGGATCGCTTTGCTGCTGTTGGCGTTGGCAATGTTCTGCGCCTACATCTTCATGGACATCTTGTCACCTATCAAAGACCTGATGCAGACTGAACGCGAATGGGATAGTCTCGCTTTTGGCACCATGCAGGGCGCCGAGACCTTCCTCAACGTCTTCGTGTTCTTCCTCATCTTCGCAGGTATCATCCTCGATAAGATGGGAGTGCGTTTCACTGCTGTCTTGTCGGGCACTGTGATGCTCGTCGGCGGCTTGATCAAGTACTATGCTATCCACGAGAGCTTCAAAGGCAGTGGTGCTGAAGCATGGTTCACCGCAAACCTCAACTACATCCCGTTGTTCGATGAGCTCGGCGTTTCTCCGTTCTACGGCGAGATCGTCGACGAGGCCGGTAATCTGCTCCGTCCAGGCATGCCAGCATCGGCTAAACTCGCAGCTGTGGGCTTCATGCTCTTCGGTTGCGGCGCCGAGATGGCCGGTATCACCGTCAGCCGCGGTATCGTGAAATGGTTCAAAGGTCGTGAGACAGCCTTGGCAATGGGCTCAGAGATGGCTTTGGCCCGTCTCGGCGTCGCGACCTGCATGATCTTCTCACCTTACTTCGCAAGACTCGGTGAAGACATCAACGTCAGCCGTTCAGTGGCATTCGGCGTGGTGCTTCTCTGCATCGCCCTTATCATGTTCATCGTTTATTTCTTCATGGATAAGAAACTCGACAGTCAGACTGGCGAAGCTGAAGAGAAAGACGACCCGTTCAAGGTGTCCGACATCGGCAAAATCCTGTCAAGCCTCGGATTCTGGCTCGTCGCATTGCTCTGCGTGCTTTATTACTCAGCAATCTTCCCATTCCAGAAATATGCCGTCAACATGCTGCAGTGCAACCTCACGCTCACCCCTGGTGAAGGCTTCTGGGCAAGCAACTCAGTGACAATCGTACAGTATATCGTAATGCTGCTCGTCGCTGTCTGTTCCTTCGCAAGTAACTTCATCAAGACCAACAAAGGCCTCAAATATGGCTTGATGGGTCTCGCAGTCATCGCCCTTGTGGTTTACTGCTACATGGGTTACATGCGCGGCACCGCTGAGACGATATTCGCAGTGTTCCCGCTCCTCGCAGTGGCTATCACTCCTATCCTTGGCAACTACGTCGACCACAAAGGTAAGGCCGCTTCGATGCTCATGATCGGCTCGTTGCTGCTCATCATCTGCCACCTCACCTTCGCCTTCATCCTGCCAATGTTCAAAGGCAGCGCAGCAGGCGGAACCATCGTGGCCTACATCACAATCCTTGTCTTGGGCGCATCATTCTCACTCGTCCCAGCAGCTCTCTGGCCAAGCGTGCCGAAGCTCGTCGACGAGAAGATCATCGGCTCAGCCTACGCTCTCATCTTCTGGATTCAGAACATCGGTCTGTGGCTGTTCCCACTGCTCATCGGTAAGGTCCTTACCTCAACCAACCCAGAAGGTGCTCTCGCACACGAGCTCGACTACACCTGGGCTCTGGTGATGCTCGCATGCCTCGGCGTGGCAGCATTGATCATCGGCATCTACCTCAAGGCCGTCGACAAGAAGAAACACCTCGGCTTGGAGGAACCGAATATCAAGTAATTATTGTAATTCATATTTATACGTGTAGAGACGTGCTCCGGTGCGTCTCTATATTTTTTTGATTTTTCTTGCTTTTTTCATTTTTATTTCATATCTTTGCGTTTTGATAAAAACTATTTACTATGAAAAAGTTATACATCCTTGTTATCGCTTTAGCTTTTATTGTTAGCGCTAATGCTCAATGGGTCAACAACCCGGCGACAAATACCTTCCTTGCCACCACTTCTTCGGATGCAGGTGAGATTTACCTCTCCACCGACCCTGTTTCGGGCGACACCTACGTGCAGTGGGCACAATTCGGCCCCAACAGCTGGTCACCGACACTCCAGCGCATCAACGAAGCCGGAGAGCCACAATGGGGCACAAGCGGCATCCATCCGAGCTACCACCAGATGGCAAGCTGGTCGCAAGGCTTCGCTATGGCCTCGACAACCGATGGCGCAGTGGTGACATGTTTTGCCACTGAAGCCGGTCATACCATAGCCATAAAAATCAATGCCGACGGCACCTACGCCTGGGGCGAACAAGGTCTCACCCTCTTCGGCGGTGCAGGCGAATCACGCACCGAGCTTCTCGCAGGCGACGACGGTGGCGTTTGGGCGCTGGGCACTAGCGTCGATAACGGCTGCCTCTACCTTTGCTACATCGAAGCCAACGGCACAATGAATCCCACGATAACCGTCAGCGACAGCACGGGTAAACTGTGTATGTTCGGACTTCTGGTTCCTGCATCAGACGGCAACGTGTTTTTGGTTTATGAGAAAGAGCAATGGGCCTACACCTATTTCTATGAAAAAGACATCCGCGTAGTGGGTTACAGTAAAGACGGCACTCAGATCTCCAACGACGTACAACTCATGTCACCAGTGACAATCCCGGGCTCATATATCCATTATGTGGTGCCTGACGGACTGGGTGGCGGCTACGTTTACATCTGGCACGCAGGAAACATAGGAGGCAATTTCAACACCTATGTGTTCCATTTCAACCAGAATGGAGCATCAACCATTACAGATCTTAGCGGTATCCCTGTACACTCAGAAGATCCGTACAATTACTATATCGACGCCTATGCCACTGTAGATCCCGTGAGTCACGATCTCATCATAGTTTATGTACAAACCGACGCAGAATATCAAAGTGACTCGCGTGTCTATGCAAACCGTATCAACGAATTAGGCGAAAGATTGTGGTACGAAGGCATAGTATTAGTCGAAGAAAACGGCAACGACCATTCCAGTCTGCGTATCGACGCCTTTGAATACGGCGGCGGATACACATTCATGTATAACGAAGGCGACGGCTATAACAGCACCATCAAAGCTATCGGCATCGACGATAGTGGTAGCCAGATTTGGAACACCGTCATGAGCAGCAACAGCTACCCGCGCTCCATGTGCAAAAACACTACAGGTCACCGTGCCGGACAAAACATCCTCGCATGGGTAAACAACAGCACCGGCGGCTTATACGGACAAAATATCGGTCAGAATGGTGAGATGGGCGAGATAACTCCTCCTACCCCGCCATCACCATGCAATCCGCCAACCGACTTCCAAGGCGAAGCATATTATAATCCATCTACTGGTGCCACCGCAGCAGTGCTTTCCTGGACAGCACCCGAGACGACACCTCTGCACTACAATCTATATTGCGAAGAGTTTAAGGAAGTCATCGAAATAGACCCCGAATTCACCTCTTATTATCAGGAACTTGAGCCAGGTGATTATGTTTTCAAACTCACAGCATGGTACGAAGACTGCGAGTCGGTTTTCGCTCTCACTCCAGGTGGCGACAACTACATCCTCCTCGAATTAACCTTGTCGGTTCCTGAGAACGAATACGAAGAAATCGTCAACATCATAGATATATACAACGTCAACGGACAACGCACCAATGTTAACAATATCAATGAGTTAAGCAATGGGGTCTATATTGTTAAAGGCATGACGGCTTCTGGAAAAACTGTTGTCAGGAAGATTTGCCGTTAATCCGATATTCGTCATCTTCTTATTTGTCATTTTAGCTTTATCTAACAACTAATTTCTGCGTTTTTTCATTTAATATGAATATGTAAACGCCAGTTTGTAGAGACGATGTGCTCATAGTCTCCACACCGTTGATTCGTCGCATTGCGACCATCCTTCCCATCACGTCGAACACCATCAGTTCACCTTCGCCACTCACGATGATGTCACTTCCATTCTGGTATGCGAAGATGTTGTTCCCGTTTTCAGATGTGCTGTCGAACAGAAGCACGAAACGGTCTTTTCGGTCGTTTGGCGCCCCAATGAACGTGTATTCGTTTTCGATACCCAAATCGATGGTAACGTTTTCAATTTTGTCAAACATGCGAATGCCCTGTAGAGACGTACCATCGAATATGATTGTGTAATATCCCATTTTCGTCGCCTTTAAATGCAACGGGATTTCACCAATACGGTCGGAATATACGATGGCATAATCTCTGCTGTCTTGCGGGATGTAAATATTGGCATCCTGTTGCTTAAAGTAGAACTTGCCAAGTTGACAGCCTTCGTTAAAGCTAACGATGGCCTTATCACAAATCGCAGTCACACCACGTTTGAAAGTTTGCTGTGTTACTGTGATACTTAAATTGCCGTTATTATTGGCCTGAGTCTGTTGGCTCGTCTTGGTAAAGGTCACCTGATCCGTTCCATCAACATCAACCAGTACTCCCTCGCAAGGTGCTATCGCTGTGTTGTCGTTCACCAATTCAATGTCGGTGCGGTCAGAATTAAGCCTATAATACGGTCTGTTGACGAAGGTGTTGAACGTGTATGGATTGCCGACGAGGTTGAAGCCATCGGAAAGCGGAATGGACGTTTCGGAATATGGCATGGCGTTGCCGTTAAACTCAATCTCCGTGCCGTTTTCGCTGGCATAAAGGTAACCACGACATCTCTCAATGCCAAAACTCTCAGCCTTATAATTCTTCCAAATAGTACCATCGAGTCGGTAAAAATCGTAATCATTTCCTTCACCTTCGGTGATTAGTCCAGTGACACTGTAATATGAGTCTTCCGTGTTGACAGGCGAGGCGATAAAATACCAGTTGTCGGGTATATAGCTGCCTCCAGTGCCCCAATTGGACGTCTTTGTAATGGTTTTCCGCACCGCCACTTTGACCGTATTCTCAGTCATAAACTGACCTCCATCCTCAATAGTGATGCTTCCTCCATCATTTACATTGGCATTTTTAACTTGGGCGGTATAACCTGCAGGAACAACGGCTTGGGCCGCAATAAACACCTCATCGTCAACACCAGGAACTTGGTTAATATTCCAGTTGGCGGCATCGTTCCAGTAACCATTGGCAATGAAAGTGATATTATTGGGCCATGTGGTAAAGTTAACGACATTACTCCATTCGCTGATTGTCTCCCCGCTGTATGCACGTACCTTGACGGCATAGTCGGTCTCGGCTTGCAGGTCGGCGAGCATCAGGCTATGGCTTGTCAACAATCCTCTAAACCTCAGTTCACCGAGCTGGAAGCAGTTGCTGCCTTGGTTAGCCGACACCTCAAAACGGAAGTATTGGTATGGCAATGAATTATCGATGTCAAACTCATAATCTTTTGTATTAATATCTTGCAGCACATTGTCGTTGGTGACTGTGACGATGGTAGTCCAAGAGTCACCCGCGTTCAACTTGGCTTTGATGACCCAGTTCTTGGGGTTGCGGCCTGTACACGACGCATTGTCGGTGCCAGTGGTCAGAATGTAGCCTGTAGGGATAAAGCTCGATTCGCTTTGGAACTCGATGTAGATATTGCTCGACTGGCCAACGCACCATTTATTATTCCTGTTGTTATCCACCAGGTTAGCGTAGCCCTCGCCACTAAAGCCACTCGTGCCCTTGGTAGCTGTGTAGCCTGCAATTATTGGATCGGGTATGATGTTGTCGTTCACGCTGACGGTATAGCCATCCACCCCACTGATTTCCGTCCAGTTGAGGACAGCGGAGGTTCGGTTGATGTCGGTGACCGCAAGTGTCGGAGTTTCGATATTGAAAAGCGTGGTGAAATCAATCTCATCGCTCCAAGTATCGTCGGCTCCATCTTGATGGTTCCGCACTTTGACGGTGTAATGGGTATGATGCGTCAGCCCCGTCAAGACATATGGATTGGCGTCGGTCAGAATCAGATGGTCTTCATCGCCATTGAGGCAGATTTGCCATTGGGTGATGCTGCTGTTTGCGTCCCAACCCAAAGTGGCTGAATAATAATCAATATTCGTAACAGCCAAATTGGTCGGCGGCAGGATTAGCGTAGTGAAATCGACTGTATTGCTCCACTCGGAATAAACTTCACCCAAGTTGCTGCGAACCTTGACGGAATAATCTGTTTCAGGCTGCAGATTGGTAAGATGCAGGCTGTTTGTCGGGACATATCCCAAAAATCTGAACTCACCTAGCTGGAAACTGTTGTTGCCGTGGTTTGCCGACACCTCAAAACGGAAGTAACGATAGAGTGAGTGATTATCTATGGCAAACTCAAAGTCGGTGGTGTTCACATCTTGCATCACATTGTCGTTGGTGACCGTGGCGATGGTAGTCCAAGCGTCTCCTTCGTTCAACTTGGCTTTGATGACCCAGTTCTTGGGGTTGCAGCCTGTAGCCGTCGCGCTATTGGCTCCCGTGGTCAGGATATAGCCTGTTGGAACGAAGCTCGATTCACTATGGAACTCGATATAGACATTGTTCATCTGGCGGCACCATTTGGTAGTCCTGTCATTATCCACCAGTTTAGTGTGATGCTCGTTTGAGTTGTACCCTCCCGAACCAGAGGTGGCCGTGTAGCCTGTGATAATCTGGCTTGGGAAACTGACAATCTCGTCATTGAGGCTGATGTCATAACCAATTGCCTCGGTGTTTTCGCTCCAACTGAGGTCGGCGCTAGTCGATCCAACGTTGCTGACTGTGAGTGTTGGAGCAACAAGACCGAAGAGCGTGCTGAAACTGAATTCATCGCTCCACTCGCTGTAAAACTCCCCTTTTTTGGCGCGCACTTTGGCGGTATAGGTTGTCGCTGGCTCGAGGTCGGTGATGCAGATACTGTTTTTTGAGTATCCCAAGAAATTCATCTCGCCGAGCTGGAACCTATGGTTAGAGCTGTTTTGCACATCCAGCACCTCAAAGCGGAAGTAACGGTAAGGCGTACTGTTGTTGAGCGTGAAGGTGTAATCGGTTAAGGGTACATTTTGCATCACATGGTTGTCGGTGACGCTTTCTATAGTTGTCCACTCATCCTCCGCGTTCAACTTTGCCTTGATGACCCAGCTTTTAGGATTGCGGCCAGGATGATTACCATTATTATCAGTGTCATATGCTGTGGTCAGGACATAACCCGTAGGAATAAAGACATGCTGGCTGTGGAACTCAATATAGCAACCGCCAAAATGACCGTTGTTGTTACTATTGACGAACCACTTGGAGTTTTTGTTGTTATCCACCAGGTTGGGATAGTTCTCGCCCGAGTTTCCTTGGGTGCCCGCAGTGGCGGTATAGCCTGCAGTAACCAGGATTTCCTCGGAGTTGTTAAAGATCACTGTATAATTGTTCGCTCCAGGGGTCTCTGTCCATAAGAGACTGGCGCTTGTATAAGTGATGTCTGAAACCGACATCGTCGGGGTGCTATCAAGAAGCGTGGTGAAACCGATGCTGCTTGAAGGATTGCTCTCAATGCCATTGCAGACACCAATCACACGAGCTTCATAATATGTCTCAGCATCGAGTCCGGTAATGGTGAAGGTGTTTTCGGAGATGTTCTCTGCAGCGAGAATCCAATCTCCAGTGGTCCTGTACATAACCTTGTATGTATCGCTGTCGGCGTTCCAACTCAGGGTGGCTGAAAGTCGGGTGATCTCGTCAACGGCAAGGTCCGTGGGAGCAGCGCAATAGGCAAGCGTGGTGAATTCTGCAACATCGCTCCAAGCACTGTTATAAAATTCGTGGCAGTCTCGCAGCTTAAAGGTGTAATGCGTCTCTTGGGTCAAGCCTGTCAAAGTAAAAGGATTGGTGTTGACGGCAATCAGATTGTTTTGGTCATTGTTGAGGCAAAGCTGCCATTGGGTGGCGTTGCCATTTTCGGTCCAACCAATGGTAGCAACCGTTTCGGCGAGGTTGCTTACCGTTAGATTGGTTGGCGGATCATAGGTGGTGAATTCTACCGCATCACTCCACTCACTGTAATGTACTCCGTGTTTGGTTCGTACCTTGACGGAATAGGTATCTCCCGGAACGAGACCAGTGAGTTGCGCACTATTCGTGTTGGTTCCAATAGTCAAGTGGTCCGAAGCTATGACGATGTCGTCAATCCATAAAGCACTCTCCGATTGGCCACAATACTTGATCCTCAATTCTGTGGTGCCTTCTGGAATGTCGCAGGTGTATTTTTGCCATTGTCCATGGCTGTTGACAGTGATTTCATCGGTGCTTGATTGGTTGGTGTTGCCGACATAAAAGAGTATCTGGAAGGTCTCATTGGTGTTTTCGGTTTTATAATAAAGCTCCATACTGAGACACTCCTCCAACCAAGGTGAGACTAACACCTGGTAGTCACATCCGGATGTGGCGACAAATTTGAGACCACATGAACCATTATGTGAATTATAGACAACGGAAGTTGCCGGCATCGTAGTACCAAAATAACCAAAAGTCCAACCCATACCGCTTTCGAAGCCGTTCCAGATGACGGTTTCCAAAGCGGTGGGTACTCGATTGTATCTCACGGTATAACTCGCGCCGGTTGTATTGGTCCAGTTGAGATTGGCGCTGTATGGGCCGACGTTGCTGACCGTAAGGCTCGGCGTGAGAAACGGCGTGGTGAAACTTATCAGATCGCTCCATCCGCTAAACAAGCCATCATGGTAGGCACTAATCTTGACTGTGTAAGTACTTTCAGGTGTCAAGCCGGTAAGGTTAAAAGGCTTGGTAGTGACGGAAATCAAGTTGGCCATATCGTCATTGAGGCAGAGGCGCCATTCGTTGGCGTCGCTGTTCTCGGTCCAATTCAAGACGGCGTTGTAGGAATGGATTTCAGTGGCGGCAAAGTTGGTCGGTTCCTGGTAGAAGGCTGTCGTGGTGACAACGATGGGTTCGCTCCAATAGCTGTAATGCTCTCCTCCTTTTCTGGCACATACCTTGACGGAATATACTGTCTGTGCCGACAAACCAGTCACAGTATAAGGATTGGTGGTGGCGGTTATGAGGTTCGTCTCGTCATTGTTGAGACAAATCCGCCAATCGTCAACAGTGCCGTCTTGGTTCCAGCTTAGCATCACGGAGTTGCAAGTGACGTTAATCACGGAAAGGTCGGTCGGTGCAGCACAGATAGGTAGCGTAGTGAAGTTTACTTCATTGCTCCAGTTGGTGAATAAATCCCCAATATTACCACGCACTTCGGCAACATAGTCTGTCTTTGGGATGAGACCGGTAAGACTTACACTTGTTGACGTTGTGTTGATGGGCGCTAATTGACCTCTGAACCTAAACTCGCCCAGTTGGAACGAGTTGCCACTTTGGACGGCTGAAACCTCGAAACGGAAATAACGGTAGGCATTGGTGTTGTTAAGCTCGAATTCATAGTCAGTGAAGTTCACATCTTGCATCACATAGTTGTTAGTGACGTTGGCGATGGTCGTCCACGAGTCGCCGGCTTCCAACTTGGCCTTGATGACCCAGTCCTTGGGGTTACGTCCATGAGCCGTCGCATTGTCATTGCCAGTGGTCAGGATATAACCTGTCGGAACGAAGCTCGATTCGCTATGAAACTCGATATAGACGTTGTCCTTCTGGCGGCACCACTTGGTAGTCCTGTCATTATCCACCAGATTGGGATAGTTCTCGCCACTATTATATCCCGACGTCCCATCAGTAGCCGTGTAACCAGTAATAATCGGATCGATGGCATTGACAGAAACACTATGATAGCTGACGGTATAACTGTCTGCCCCGGATATCGCCGTCCAGCTGAGATCGGCAGTAGTCATGTTGACATCATCGACAGTAAGCGTCGGAGGGTTGCAGTAGAGAACCGGAACAAAACTCACCTCGTCAGTCCAATCGGTATATGTTTCACCGCATCTGGCACGCACCTTGACCGTATATTGGGTCTGCGCATCCAAACCTGTCATCACATATTGATTGGTGTTGACAGTAATCAAATTGTTTTCATCACCACCAATGCAAACCTGCCATTCGTCGGCGGTGCCATGATCATGCCAGCCCAAAGTGGCGGAGTTGAGAGTGCATTCCACAAGCTCAAGTTGGGTCGGAGGATAGCAATAGAAAAGTGTGCTGAAATCGACAGCATCGCTCCAGCCACTATATTTTCCTCCCCGATGTGAGCGCACCTTGACAGTGTATTCCGTGTCAGGAGTCAAACCTGTCAGAGTAAACGGATTGGTGCTGACGGCAACAGGAGCTTCGTCGTTAAGCTGTATTTGCCAACTGGTCGCCTCGCTATTCTCCGTCCAACTCAGCGTGGCGGCATCGATAGTGATGTCATCAACGGTTAAGTTGCTTGGCACGATAAAAGTAGTTGAGAAGCTAAGGGTGTCTGCCACCATGCTGATGGATCCCGAGCACATGCCCCTGACCTCGACTTCATACGGCGTCTCGGGAACAAGGTCGGTGAGGGTGGCGTGGGTGACGGGTGCCGACTCCACAGCGGTTTGCCAAGCCCCTAATGGCACAGGGGAACTGAGTCTTACGTTGTCGATATGGAGTGCTAGGTCATATGGATTATCAATATCCTGAACATAAAAGCCGAAACGTACGTTTTTACCTATATAGCCATTCAAATTCACATTTACGTTTTGTCCGGTATTGGAGAGATTGTTCCACTCCTGATGGATGTTCCATGTGGCTTCGCTTTCGTCATAAATAGCCACAATGAACCTGTTGTTTTCATTGGTGATGGCTGGACCTGTAAACAAACCCGTCCAAGCAACATCGAAATTGAGGAAACTGCCTTCGTGTATGGCAACGCTTGGCGAAATGAGCCATTTATAAAAGTCACTGCCCCAAATGTAAATATAGGCATGCCCGTCAAAAACATTATTACTGGTGCCATATGACCAGGAATGGTCATCCGTCAGCGTCACTGTCCCGTTTTGCACACCCGACATCGAGCCGGATTTTTCGCTCCATCCCGACGGCGTGGAACTAATGTTGGTGAATTCCTCAAAGAAACCTACATCATGAGCCTTGCTCCTATATCTCACATTAAATGACTCGCTCTCACCTGACCAGTCCAGTTCAGCAGTGTTGTGGGTGATGTTGCTGACCGACAGACCGGTTGGGCCGGGACATCCATTGTTTTTCGTGATGAATTCAACCTCCTGGCTCATCCCGCTGTCATTACCCTGACCGCAGTGTCCCTGCACCTTGACGACGTAGGTGGTCTCGGGAGTCAAGGCCGCAAGGTCTATCGACTCGTTAGCGGTTGAGGCCTGATTCCATTCCATGTTTTCATAATCCTGGTTTTCAACGTGGCCATGAATAATCCATCCCTTGTCAGGATAAACACTTTGCTGAGTCCATGCATTTCCGTCAAAATACCATCTGCTGTTGGGGTCAGCCGCATTGGTCATGCTCATCAGCCATATACCCGTTTCCTCAAGAGTAATCCAAAGGTTCTCTCCAGAAGGCAAGTGTAGAGGAGCATCAAGGACCACCAATTGATAGGTGTTGGGAATGGCAGTTACCACCTTGGTTAACAAAAGCGTCCCTGGGGCATCGTCGCCACCAGAATACACTCGGATGGTAATATCATTAATATTATTGACGGTATTAAAGAATCCCACTTTTGTCAGCACATTGCCAGGCACCGTTTCACCGGGGAACATCACGCCCCAGGTCCAAGTGCTTTCAGTATCATTACCCAAAGCCCCCTGGAGTGTCATTTCACCATAACCCAAATAATGTGACGTGGATGGCGGTGTCCCATACCATACAGTGTAACTGTCGGCATTTCCGTTCCAACTTATAGTGGCAGCGTTGGATGTGACGTTTGAAAAAGCAAGATCCGTCGGGGTAGGACATTGCGAAAACGCTGCCATACAAGGTATGAGTAAAGCTAATAATAATATTATATAATTTTTTTTCATAGGTATATAAATAGTTTTAGGTTGCAAAAATATACAAAAAAAATGCTTTAGATTTTATTCTAAAGCAAAAGCGTTTTATTCTACGTGTAAAAGGTTTTATTCTCCGTGTATTTTTTTATTCTGCGTGTACAAATTCCTTCGGAGATTATAAACGCAAAATTCGCCGAAAACATTATCCACTGTAATGTAGTCCTAAAAAATTAATAAAAAAAAGCCCGAGTCTTCTCGAGCTCCTTTTGTGGAAACTGCTGGGTTCGAACCAGCGACCTCCTGCTTGTAAGGCAGGCGCTCTGAACCAACTGAGCTAAGCTTCCGGTTGCGTGAGCGGATTACGGGGCTCGAACCCGCGACCTGAAGCTTGGGAAGCTTCCGCTCTGCCAGCTGAGCTAAATCCGCAATACCGTTTACGGGCTGCAAAAATACAAAAAAAATCATTCCACAAAACTTTTTTGTAAAAATTTCTATAAACAATAAACTATAACCAATAAACTTTATTTGTATCTTTGCAAAATAAACTATGTCATCATGAATTTTGCAGATAAAATAAAAAAGGCTATCGAAGA